>JAFRSP010000065.1 GCA_017427525.1 Clostridia bacterium | reverse complement strand
GCCCGAGCAGGAGGAGTTTACTCCGCAGGAGTCGGACGCCACTGCCCTGCTGGAAGCGAAGACCGCCACGCCGGGCCTGACCCACCGAGACTACCTCGGCGCGCTGATGGGCTTGAAGTTAGAGCGGGAACTCATCGGAGATATCCTGGTAGAGGAAAAGGGCGCACAGTTTTTTGTCTGCAGGGAAATGGTCCCCTTTTTGCTCGACAATTTTTCCGGAGCCGGCCGCGCGCGGTTGAATCTGACCGAGCTGCCTCTCTCGGACCTGCGCGCCGAAAGGCAGGAACCCAGGAGTCGGCGAGCCACCGTGTCCTCCCTCCGGCTTGACTGCCTGGCGGCGGCCGCCTTCCGGCTTTCCCGCAGCGACGCGACCGAGGCGATTCAGAGCGGCCGGCTGTTGCTCGACGGCCTGCCCTGCGATAAACCTGATCGTTTGCTTAAAGAGGGATGCATGCTCACGCTGCGAGGCTGTGGCCGCGTCCGTCTCGAGAGGGTCGAGGGGCTGTCGCGCAAAGGCAGAGTGCAGGTGGAGCTGCTGATCTGGTGAAGCGGGGCGGCGCCGGACAAATCTCTGTGCAAGGCTTGCATCACAGGAAAAAGTCTGCTATTCTATTGTATCAAGTATTGAAGTTTATGAGTTGGGAGGATGACGTATGGCAGAGCTGAAATATGAGATCACAGCGCAGATTGGCGTTCTGTCGGAACGGGCCGGATGGACCAAAGAGCTCAACCAGATCAGCTGGAATGAGCGGGAGCCGAAATATGACATTCGGGATTGGTCCCCCGATAGGTCCAAGATGAGCAAGGGCGTCACCCTCACGACGGAGGAACTGATCGCCTTACGGGATCTGCTGAACGGGCTCGATCTCTAAACGGAAGCGCAAGGCCTGTGCGCTTCGATGAGTCGGCCGAAGCGGGAAACCCTCTGCCTGGTTCGAAAGGAAGAATTCCTTCGAAGCGATGGACGGACTTGCGGCGGTTTATTCAAGGATTTTGCAGTTTGAGGCTGTTCCATTGTGCGCTGTCGGACGGAGCATTCTCTGTTCGGCAGTGCTTTTTGTCCTGTCGGGGCGAAAGCAGGGAACCGGCCCTTGAAAATTTTTGATTTTCCAGCGGATTTTGGGAACGATAGTTCCGAAAAACGCGACAAAAAATCATACCCCTTGGCAAAGAGACCCGCCGCATGCGGGGCAGAACCCAAACCCGAGACAGACGTCGGCCGTCTTTTTGGCCGCTGTTTGAGGAGGAACAATACCATGAAACGATCCAAATTGAAATATTGGTTGATCGCCGCGGCGGCCATCCTGCTCTTTGCGGCGGGCTGGTACTGTACCGCCCTCTCCACAGCCTACCAGGGCGTGGTGGAGGAGGTGCCTACGCCTTCGATCGACGAGCAGCCGGTGGCAAAGGGAGCCTATAACCTCCTGTTGATCGGAACCGACGGCAGCGATACCCTGACCGACACGATCATGCTGGTACGCGTGGATCTGGACAATTCCAAGATCGCGCTGCTCTCTCTCATGCGGGACACCTGCGTGCGGTTGGGCAAGGGTTTTGGAAAGCTCAATGCGGTATATGGGCGTGATGGGATCGATGGGCTGATCTCCTGCGTCAAGGAGCTGACCGGAGCGCCGGTTCACTACTATGCCATGGTCGATCTGACGGCCTTTAAGACGGTGGTCGATCGACTGGGCGGAGTGGAGTTCGATGTTCCGCGCGATATGTACTATCGCGACGACGCGCAGGACCTCTATATCGATCTCAAGGCCGGCCAACAGCACCTCGACGGGGAGCATGCCATGCAGTTGGTCCGCTTCCGGCGTTATGCCGAGGGGGATGTGCAGCGCACCCGCGTTCAGCAGCAGTTTGTCAAGGCTCTGATCGAGCAAAAGCTCAAGCCCGAGAATCTGCTGAAGGCCCCCGCCCTCTTCAATGAGCTGCAAGGGGAGCTCAAAACCAATATCACGTTGTCAGATATCCTGGAAAAGAGGCAGGCTCTGCGCCTGTTTGACACGGAAGACGCCATCGAGATCTGCGAAATGCCGGGCGAGGGGCGCTATATCGGCCAGGTGAGTTATTTTGTCCACCGCGAGCAGGAGCTCTACGACCTCTGCCGCGAGCATTTCGGCGGAGAGGGCGCGCCCGACGGCCTTGTCTATACTGATGGAGCCGCCGCGGCGCTGGCTCAAAGAACGCCGAAGCAGGAGAAGCCTCCGGAAACCCCCGTCCCTGTCGAGGAAACAGCTCCGCTGGAAAACCCTGCCGAGCAGACGCAGGAGCCGTCGCAGGAAGACGTTCCGAGCGAGGAGGAACAGCCTGTTTCGCAGGAGCCTCCGGAGGAGCCGCAGGAGGGATCTTCTGAGGACGAGCAGGAGGATCCTGCAGAAGAAGAGCCTGTGCCGCAGGAGGAGCAGGGCGGTTCCGAAGAAGAGCAGGAAGCGGAGCCGGAGCCCTCAGAAGAGGAGATGCTCCCCCGCGGCTGATCCGCCGGATTGAGGAAATGGAGCGGGAAATGATTGTCGATGGCATGTCATCAAAACAAACAAAAAGTTCGATAAAATTTTGACAGGCAAACGCCCGACAAATTCGAGAAAAACCTTGATATTCTGAAAAGAATAGGATAAAATATAAAACACTCGGTAAAACTCCGGTGATACGGTGTCCGTTTGGTCAAAAAAATCGATGGAAAACTGTTGACAAACCGGAAAAACAGTGGTAAAATAAATTTTGCATCTTGGAATTTACCGAGTGTGTCTGGACCTTGAAAATCGAACAACACTGAGAGCGAAAAGGACCCTTGGACAAGAATAATGAGGGACTTTGAGGAGGAAAACGCCCTGAGAGATCGGGGGGATTTTCCTGAGAGAAGTCAGCGTTGCACGGAAGTGCGACAAGAAT
>JAFRSP010000064.1 GCA_017427525.1 Clostridia bacterium | reverse complement strand
TCCCCTCAGGCATGAACCTTGCCGTAAAGGAACTTTACAAAATGGCCCCATATGTGGTAACCATTGTTGTGCTGGTGTTCTCCTCCATGCGCAACAAGCGGGAAAAACAGCCCCCTGCCAGCCTTGGCCTACCCTTTTTCCGGGAAGAGCGCTGAACCGGACAATCCCTTCCAAATAAGGAGGTCTCTTCATGCTTCATGATATCGCCCCTATGGTGTTCAACAACGCCTTTGCCATCAAGGAGCCCGCAGCGGAAGACTTTGCTCTCTGCTACAGTCAGAATGAGATTCTGCTGACCGACGAGCCCCTCGCGCTGCCCCGCTTTTCCGACGTCGGTCTCCATCTGATGCCGCACAGCGAATACCTCTTTTCCATCGACGATATGCGGTTCTTTTTGGTTCGCAGCGCGCTGAGTGCTACCGAAATCCCCAACGACTGCCGCTTTGTTCCCCTCTCGTCGCTCAACACCGAGCTCCCCCGCTGGCAGGCCTTTCCTGCCCACATGGGTGCGCAGGTCTTTCGCTGGAAAAACAGCCACATCTACTGCGGCAGATGCGGCGCTCCCATGAAAAACAGCGACCTTGAGCGCGCCCTCGTCTGCAGCGAGTGCGGTCTGGTGGAGTATCCGAAAATCGCGCCCGCCATCATTGTGGCGGTGACCGACGGCGACCGTCTGCTCATGACCCGCTATGCCAGAAATGCAAACTCCTACCGGCGCTATGCTCTGGTCGCCGGCTTTGTTGAGATCGGCGAAACCTTTGAGGAGGCGGTTCAGCGCGAGGTCTTTGAAGAAGTGGGACTGCGCATCAAGAACATCACCTACTATAAAAGTCAGCCCTGGCCCTTCCCGGATTCCGTCATGATCGGCTTTTTTGCCGAGCTCGACGGGGACGATACCATCACCCTTCAGGAAAGCGAGCTCTGCGAGGGCGTGTGGTTCCCGCGGGAGGAGATTCCGCCCACCCAATCCACCGTCTCGATCGCGCAGGAGCTCATCGAGGGCGTTCGCAGCGGAATCAATGAGCTCTGTCTCGAGCTCCACCGTCAGCGGCCGATCTTCCCATAACCTTCTTCGAGGGCTGTTTTGTCCCTGATAAACGGCAATTTCTACCTGCTCTTCAGCCGAAGCATTCCGATGCCGAACTTTTGCGCATCGCAATCCTTCGGCTGTTTTTCTGCACATCGCGGTGCGTTTTCGCCGCAGATTCTCCCCTCTTTTGCACCTCGGCAGGGCAAGTCTTTCCCGCATGATCTCGTTTGTCTCCCGTTTCTTTCCGCAAGGCCCTTCAACTCCCTTTTTCCCCCTTCTCTAACTTGACAAACCCCTTGCCGAATGCTATCCTGTAGCGGAAAGTAAGCTTTCCATTTTCACCTTTGCGACTTGGTCTTTTCCGATGCCGACCAACCGTCTTTTCAAAGGTTCAGCCCATAGAAAGGAGGGCCGCATGAAAAACATCGTAGAGCGGCTGCGCAAGGAGCACGGAATCAAACAGGAGGAGCTGGCGGCCATGCTGCGGGTTTCGCGTCAGACGATCGGCTCTCTGGAAAACGGACGCTACAATCCCTCGATCCAGCTTGCCTTTCGGCTGGCACGGTTTTTCGGGCTCTCGATCGAGGATATCTTCATCTATGAAGAACCCCGCCGGTAGCCGCGGCCATAGTAGTATGATTTCAAAACAAACTATATTATAGACTACAAAGGAGATCTCCCATGAAACGAAAAACCCTGTTTCTGCTCCTCGCCCTGGTCCTGACCGCAGCACTGTCGCTCACAGCGCTGGCACAGGATGTCGCCGAAGAGCCCCCTGCAGCACAGTCCCCTGTCGCCGTCGAGGAAACCGCCGCGACGGAAGAAGACCCCCTTCCCGAAGAGGCTGCCCCCGTTGAAGCAGCCACTGCCGAACCTGTTCCCGACGAGGCGGGAACCCTTTCCTTTGAAAACCTGGAGCAGCGACTGCATGAGAACAACCTCACCATGCGCGCGGTCGACGAACGCCTGAAAAGCCTCGATTCCATGGATCGAAAAGAGGCCTACGATGCGCTTCTTGAAGCTCACAACTCCATGACCGATATGCTGCTCTCCTATTCCAAGATGAGCTATGCTGCGGCCGCGGCCGATGTGGCAAACCCCATCGGCGCGATTTACACCCAGAGGGATGCAGGCTACAGCGCCGCCTACCTGCAATCCCAGCAGGCCGCTCTGCTGGAGCAGCTGGAGAATCTCAAGGAAGAGGAATATCAGAAAACTTACGACGAGGCTGTCTGGCAGATGGATCTGGCGCGTGATCAGATCACCTTCGGCGTGCAGACCCTTTACATCACCACCCTTTCTCTGGAGCGCACCCTGGCCGACGGACAGCGCGGGCTTGCGGCTCTCGACCGCCGCGTGACCGAATTCGAAAAGCGCTATGAGCTGGGGCAGATCTCCCAGTTGACCCTGCTTGAGCTGAAAAACACCCGCACCCAAACCGCGAGTTCCCTGACCACCCTTTCGCTTCAGATCGAGCGTCTCAAGGCCCAGCTCAACACCTTTGTGGGCGTCAGTCCCTTCGAGCCGCTCACGCTGAAGGAACTTCCCTCGGTCTCTGCCGAGCAGATTGCCGCTCTCCGTCCCGAGGAAGACTCCGCCGCCGCCAAGGAGAAGAGCTTCAACCTCTACTCGCTGGAGGAGGACGTGAAAGACGCCCAGGAAAAGTTTGAAGACTCTGCCGACGGTTATCCGAGAGAGATGGCCCGCCACAACTACAATGCGGCGGTATACTCCCGCGACGCAGCCATTCAGAGCTTTGAGCTCTCCTTCTTCAATCTGGCCCGCACCGTGACCGACAACGCACAGCTTCTCGAGGCCGCGATCTCCGCCCTTGAGCTTGAGCAGAAGAATTTCGAGGCTGCGCGCGTGAAGTTCGACCGCGGTCTGATTTCCGAAAATGCCTTCCTCGACGCCGCGGATACTCTGGCCGCCGCCCGAAGCAAGGTTCAGTCCTGCTCCGACAATCTGTTTTCCGCCTATAACAATTACCTGTGGGCCCAGCGCGGCATCGTCAACGAATGAGGAAAGGAGCTGACCGTTTATGTTTTTCTCTTCCAAAAAACCTTCTTTCCGACTGACGGCGCTGCTTGCCGTCCTCCTGCTCCTCGTAGGATGCACCTCCCAAACGTCTTCCGATCCCGCCGACTCCTCCGATCCCACCGAGAATCCCGAGACCGCAGCGGCAGTCGGAACCCCTGTTGAGGTTGCCACCGTCGCCCGGAGCGACCTGGCCTCACAAGCCCGTCTGTCCGGTAAGGTAGCCGCCACCCGCGACGTTGCCATCATGGCGCCGCTGACCGCCAAGGTCACCGCGGTGTATGTCAGTGTGGGCGACCAGGTGCAGAGCGGGCAGGTCCTCTTCTCCCTTGACAAGAGCGATCTCCAATCCTCCTACAACTCCCTTGCCGACAATTATGCCCGCTCGAAAAAGCTGATGGAGGCGCAGATCGAGCAGGCAAAGATCAACTACGACAACACGGCGGCCCTGCTCGAGATCGGCGCCGCCTCCCAGATGGAGCTCGATGCCGCCCGCATTGCGCTGCTTTCGGCCGAGACCACGGCCTCGACCACTCTGCGTCAGCTTGAAGACAACATGAAAACCCTGCGCGACACACTGGCCGATGCGGATGTGAAATCCACCATCTCCGGCCGTGTCTCTTCCCTCTCTGCCGTGGCAGGCAGCTGGGCCTCTCCCACCACCCCTGCCGCCATTGTGAGCGAAGGCGGCTCACAGGTGACCGTTTCGGTCTCCGAAACGGTGCAGCCCTATCTGTTCCCGGGCGACACCGCGACGGTGTATATCTCCTCCCTGTCGGACGATCCCTTCCTCGCCACCATCCGCACCGTTTCTCCCTCGGCCGGCGCCATGACCCAGCTTTTCGACGTGGTGCTCGATCTCCCTAGCAGCGTTACGGCCACGGCCGGTATGTTTGCCACCGTGATCTTTGAAACCGAGCGTAGGGAAAACGCGATCGTCATCCCCAACGAAGCCATTCTCAACGACGGCATCTCCCAGTCGGTCTTTGTCGTGGAAGACGGCAAGGCCTATCGCCGCATCGTCACCACCGGTCTGATCGGCGATGGCGTGGTTGAAGTGACAGAAGGCCTCTCGGGCGGGGAGCAGCTGGTGGTCGTCGGCCAGAGCTATCTCTCCGAGGGCGCAGCCGTGCGCATCATGGAGGGCTGACAGATGAAGATTGCAGAATTCTGCATCCGTCACAAGGTCACCACCATCCTCATCTTCGTCATGATCGTCATCTTCGGCCTGATGAGCTTTTCCAACTTGGCGCTGGCTCTGTTGCCCAACATGGAGTTCCCCATGGCCGTAGTGTATGCCGTTTATGCCGGCGCCGGACCAAAGGAGATCGAGGAGCTGGTCACAAAGCCGCTGGAATCGGCCTGCGCCACCGTGTCGGGCATGAAGGAGTTATCCTCCCGATCGTCTGAAAACATGGGCATGATCATGGTCACCTTTGCCGACGGCACCAATATGGATACGGCGGCCCTCAATCTGCGCGAAAAGATCGACCTTGCCAAATCCCGCCTGCCGGAAGACTGCAGCACTCCCACCGTCATGACCATCAACCCCGATATGATGCCGGTTGCCGTCTATGCTCTGACAGGCAGAAGCCTTGTGGAGCTGCAATCGCTGGCCCAGGACGTCTTTTCTCCGGCGCTGGAGCGCATCGACGGCGTGGCCTCGGTTGAGATCTCGGGCGGCGTTTCCAGCGAGGTGGCGGTCGTCACCCATGCCGACCGCATGGCGGGCTATAACCTCTCCATCTCCTATCTTTCCAACATCCTCACGGCCAACAATCTCATCATTCCTGCGGGGACGGTGCAAAACGGCACCGGCACCCTGACGGTGCGCACCGACGCGCAATTCTCCTCTCTGGAGGATATCAAGGCCACGCTGATCCCCCTTCCCACCGGAGGCAATGTCCGCCTGGACACGCTGGCCGACGTTTCGCTGCGTCAAACCGACCCCTCCAACATCGCCAAGGTCAACGGAAATTCCTGTGTGCTTCTAACCCTCAACAAACAGTCTGACGTCAACACCGTGCAGGTGGCACGCTCTGCCAAAAAGGCGATCGACCAGCTGCATGAGAAATACCCCAATGTCACAGCCACCGTGGTGATGGATCAGAGCGACTATGTCAATCTCGCCGTAAACAGCGCTGTGCAAAATATTATCTTCGGCGTGATTTTAGCAGCGCTGGTTCTCCTCTTCTTCCTGCACGATGCCGGTGCAACCACAGTTATCGCCATCTCCATGCCGGTTTGTATCATTTCGGTGTTCCTGATCATGGATCTGCTCGATATCACCCTCAACATCATGAGCCTCGGCGGTATCGCCATGGGCGTGGGCATGATCGTCGACAACTCCATCGTGGTGCTGGAAAACATCTTCACCCACCGGTCAGACGGAAAAGACCGTTGGCGCGCCTGTATCGACGGCGCCGCCGAGATCTCCCTTTCGATTTCGGCCTCCACCCTCACCACCGTGGTGGTCTTTCTCCCCATCGGCCTGTCCAAGGGCATCTCGGGGCAGATCTTCGGCGATTTCTGCCTGACCATCGCCGCGCTCTTACTCTCCTCCCTGTTTATCGCCCTCACCTTGGTCCCGCTGCTCTGCTACTTTCTGCTCGACCGCTCCGGAAAAAGTCAGGAGCAGCTGATCGAGGCCTCGGCCTCCGGAGGCAGAGGAAGTTTTGCCAAACGGGCCATGGAGCGATACCGGAATCTGCTTGCCTTTCTGCTCAAAAAACGCTGGGTCGCCGTGGTGGTTTCCCTGGCACTCGTCGTTTTCTTCGGCGCGGTCTCCATCTTCGTGGGGGCTGAGCTGCTTCCAGAAATGGACGAGGGGGCCGTCTCGGTCGACATCTCCATGCCGCTGGGCAGCGAACTGAAAGAAACTGCCGCCATCGCCGACCGCATTTCCCCCATCATTCTCGAAACGGTGCCGGAGCTGGACGATTTCTACTACAGCGCTTCCAGCAGTTCGGCCTCCTTCGTCGTCAATCTCGTGGAGCTGAAAGATCGCCATCGTTCTGCCCGCGAGATCGCAGACGATCTGAGAAACCATCTGAACGACATCGCCGGCTGTGCCATCACGGTGGGCAGCTCCAGCACGGCCAGTATGCTGACCGGAAGCCAGATCTCGGTCCGGCTGACCGGCGACGACTATGACCGTCTCTCCGGCCTTGCCGACCAGCTGGTGGAGCGCATCTCTCAGCTGCCCGACGCCATCAATGTTGAAAGCTCGGCTGCACGGCGTACTCCCCAGGTCAATATTGCCATCAATCGAGAAAAGGCGGCAGGCTTCGGCCTCACCCCCGCAACCATCGGAACCGCCGTCCGCAGTGAGCTGAGCGGCGCCTCTTCCACCACCCTGCACCTCGGCGGGAAGGAGATCGAAATCTCCATCAAGGGCGACTCGGTCTCCTCCACCTCGCTCGACGCGCTGCGCGCCATGCCGCTTTCCACACCCTATGGTTTTGTGCCTCTTGAGCTGGTGGCCGACGTGCAGATCGAGCTGGCTCCCCTCTCGATCTCCCGCAACAATCAAAGCCGTGTGATCACCGTCTCGGGCAGCACCCTCTCGGGCGACACGGTGACCATGACGCAGGACATCCACAAGATCCTGGAGAATTTTCCGCTGCCCGAGGGGTATTTCGTCGAAACCAGCGGCTCTTATGAGGATATGATCGAAACCTTCCGCACATTGGGCCGCGCCCTGATCATCGCGATCGGTCTGGTCTATTTCGTGCTGGCAAGCCAGTTTGAATCCTTCCTCATGCCGATCATCATCATGTTGGTGCTCCCCATCGCCTTCCTAGGCGGCATGTTCGGCCTGCCTATCACGGGGCAGAAAATCTCCATGGTGGCCCTGATCGGTATCATCATGCTTGCCGGCGTGGTGGTCAACACCTGTATCGTCCTGGTGGACTATATCAATATCCGGCGCTCTCGCGGTGAATCGCGCGAAGAGGCCATTCTCAACGCCTGTCCGCGGCGTGTGCGTCCCGTTCTCATGACCACGCTGACCACCATCCTGGGGCTGATGCCCATGGTGTTCGATCGCGGCGAGGGTGCCGAGCTCATGGCCGGCATGGCCATCGTGATGGTTGTCGGCATGGTGGTTTCCACTGTTGTCACCCTCTTCTTCACCCCGATCTATTATTCCCTGCTCGATGATTTCTCCCATCTCGGTCAGCGCCGGCGGGAGAAAAAGCAAAAAAAGAAGCAGGGCGGTATGGATACGCCGGAACCCGCTCTCTCTCCCTCCTCTCCCGCGTAATCGCTGTTCTCCTTACGCGGAGAATTCCTTTCCCGCGGGGAGAAGTCTTCAAACCCCGCGGCTCGCTTTCACGCAAAAAGGGCAGGACCAAAGGTCCTGTCCTTTTCTCTTTACAACCCCCGTGCGAAATGCGCACATCGTTTCTGGCGACGTGGTAAGAGCGCTTCCCTGCGGTTTTCTTCGCGCTCCCCTCTCTGCAAAGGGCTGCGGTCTTGCGCCTTGCCGCACCGGATGCGTGCCCACGCTTTATTTTTTATTTTTTCGTTTTTTGAGCCACCCATCCGGATCAAACACTTGTCCCGCGGCGATCAGGCAGGGCACGGCCGCAAAAAACGCAATTGCCAACATGGTCTTTCCCGATAAAAGCCCAAAGAGCGCGCCGATGAAAAAGCAGACGGCCACAAAATAGAGCACTTTTCCGAGAAATCGGGTATTCATCCCGCCCTGTTCCCCTTTCTTTTTGTTTTGCGGCGACCCCTTCCTGCGCCGCATGTTTCAATCGGCTCCTATTCCAATGCTGCCAACGCCGCCTTGCGGGCGTGGATCAGCGTGGTATCAAACACCGGCAGATCGGTATCCTCCTGCCGAATGAGCAGTCCGATCTCGGTGCAGCCGAGGATCACGCCCTGGGCTCCGCGAAACCGGAGCTTATCGATCACCGAGAGGTATTTCTCCTTCGACGCTGTGCGGATCTCCCCGAGGCAGAGCTCCTTGTAAATCACGTTGTTTACCATCTCAATGTCGTTCCCTTCCGGAATGAGCACCTCGATCCCGGCCGCGATGAGCGCATCCTTGTAAAAATCCTGCGTCATGGTATACTTTGTGCCGAGCAGCCCCACCTTCCGGATCCCGCTCTGCTTCAGTTCTTCGGCCGTAGCCGCTGCAATATGCAGGATCGGCGCCGAGAGGTGACGCTGCATCTCCGGCACGACCTTGTGCATCGTATTAGTACAGACCACCAGAAGCTCAGCGCCGGCGGTCTCAAGTCGCAGCGCCGCATCGGTCAGCAGAGCGGCGCTTTTGTCCCACTCTCCGCTTGCCTGATACCACTCGATCTCCTCAAAATCCACACTGTAGAGCAGCAGTTTCGCAGAATGCAGCCCGCCAAGAGCCTCTTTAACGGTCTCATTGATGACCTGATAATAGGTCACCGTGCTCTCCCAACTCATCCCGCCAATCAATCCGATCGTTTTCATACTCTTCTCCTCAGTCTTCTTAACAGATGAAAGGCCGCACGGCCTTACGCCTTTGTTGGCTCCCGTCTCCCTATGTCTCTGTCGCCTGACGTTTTGTAAAAACACAGCCCCTCTTTTGCCGACAGACAAAAGAGGGGCTTACCTGGTGCGGGTAAAGGGGTTCGAACCCTTAAGCCGAAGCACTGGCTCCTAAGACCAGCGTGTTTACCAGTTTCACCATACCCGCAGATCAAAAACGGCACATCCTGCGCTGTTTTCCCATATTCTTCTCCGCTCTTTCCTCTTCCGCAGCGCCGTATTTCCCGGCCGGACTGCTTAAAGCTGGACAGAGCGCCTGTCTGCAGCAGCCTCCGCAAAGAGAACCCACGACTTCGGCAAAGGCAAGGAAATCACCCCTCTTCGCCCCGTCGCTTCCGCTTGCAAATCAGGAGATACATCCTTCCCATAGTAGTTCAATGGTATTGTAACATATTCCTTCTTTAGAATCAATATAATTAAGAGTCTTATCTTGCCGTGTCCTTGTGGAAAATACACTCATTTCCAAAGAAAACCCGCCGGCTATGACAGAACCGTTTGATTCTGTCACAGTCGGCGGACTGAATCATGTTCTTTCTTCTTTCCTCACAGCAGAGGACAGATTCGCTTACAGGGCCGCGATATCGGCACAGAGGACCTCCACGTCGTCCGCTTTTGTCGCCCAGCTTGTGCAGAAGCGCACGGCGCTGTTCTCCTCATCCACCTTTCCCCACATGGAAAAGACATACTTCTCTTTCAGCTTTTCCAGCACCGCATTGGGAAGGATGGGGAACTGCTGATTGGTGCAGGAATCCACAAGGAAGGAATATCCCTTGTTTTTGCAGGCCTCCCGGATCTTCATAGCCAGCCCCACCGCATGCTCCGACAGCTTGAAATAGAGCCCGTCTTCAAAGAGACCCACAAACTGGATCCCCAGCAGACGTCCCTTGGCCAGCATGCCGCCGCGCTGCTTGATCATATAGCGGAAATCCTTGGCAATGGCGGGGTTCGGGATCACCAGGGCCTCTCCGAAGAGCGCTCCCTGCTTGGTGCCTCCGATATAAAACACATCACAGCAGGCAGTGATGGTCTTGAGATCAAGGTCGTTTTCTTTGGCGGCAAGCCCATATCCCATGCGCGCCCCATCCATGTAGAGGGGAAGCCCGCACTTGCGGCAAACTTCAGAAAGAGCCTGAAGCTCGGCCTTGGAATAGATGGTTCCGATCTCAGTGGGATTCGAGATGTACACCATGCCGGGCTGTGCGATGTGCTCATGTGCACCGTCCTCCCAATGGGCGGTATAGCAGTCGAGCACCTGCTGCGCCGTCAGCTTTCCGTCCTGCGAGGGCAGGGCGATCACCTTGTGTCCGGTCGCCTCGATGGCACCGGTTTCATGCACGTTGACATGCCCGGAATCGGCCGAGATCACGCCCTGATGGGGACGCAGCGTCGCGGCGATCACGGTCAGATTGGCCTGGGTGCCGCCCACCAGGAATTGCACCTCCAGATCGTCGCTCCCGCATGCCGCTTGGATGAGAGAGCGCGCTTTTTCGCAATAGGGGTCGATTCCATAGCCGCCGGTCTGCTCCATATTGGTGCGCATCATGAGGTCCATGATCGCAGGGTGAGCGCCTTCATTGTAGTCGCAATTGAAAAATACCATCTCTCCCGCTCCTTTGTGTCAGTTCTTTCCGGATTCTGGGCTCATTATACCGCGAATCTTCGTAAAAAGGCAAGCAATTTCTCCAAACAGCTTCGGCGGTGTGTGAACTCTGTCCGAATTGTCAAAATTTTATCATTTTTCAAGCTTGTTTTTCTCGGGTTCAAAATCCTGTCACTGTTTTTTTCACCTCTTTTTCGCCGCTTCATTAAATTTTTTCAAGCAAATCTGCCGACTTTTTCTTGCTTTGATTTTTGGAAAGTTGACATAATTCTCTGACTTTTCGCTGTGCGGGCCCCATGATATCCACACTTTCCACAGGGTTTTCCACAGATAATTTTAAAAATCCCTTGATTTTGGGGACTTTTTCCCCTTTTCTTTTCAACCTTGTCCCCAATAAACCCTGTGAATATCGAACCGAAAAAAAAACAGTTAACATAAATTTGTTTTTGATTCCCAATAATTTGTATTTCACATTTTTATCAAATGGAGAACTCGATTTCCCTGCTCGCAAAGGCGTTGAGAGAGGAATCGGCAACATGGCCGACACGCAGTTCATAAAATCCCTGGGCGGCGATCATCGCGGCGTTGTCTCCGCAAAGGGAGAGGGGAGGCAGATAGAGGGGCAGCCCCAACCGGCCTGCAAGCTCTTCCGCTCTGCGGCGCAGCACGGAATTTGCACTCACCCCGCCGGCCAGTGCCAACGCCGTCGCGTCGCTCTCACGGGCTGCAAGCTCCAGTCTGCCGCACAGCGCATCGGCCACGCATTCCATCAAAGAGGCGGCAAAATCGGCCCGCTGCAGAGCCTCCCCCTTTTGTTCCGCGTGGTGCAAGTGGTTGATGGCCGCCGTTTTCAGGCCTGAAAAGCTGAAATCGAGCGGCGCGCCCCGCACCTCTGCGCTGGGGAATTCATATGCGCCGGCCCTTCCCTGCTGCCCCAACTGATCGAGCGCAACTCCGCCCGGATAGGGCAGACCCAGCACGCGGGCAACCTTGTCAAAACACTCCCCTGCCGCGTCGTCGCGTGTGCGTCCCAGCGTACGGAAGATCGTGTAATCCTCCACCAAAACCAGGCTGGTGTGTCCGCCGGACACCACCAGGCACAGGAATGGCGGCACAAGCTCCGCATGGGCCAGATAGTTTGCCGCCACATGTCCCCGCAGATGGTGCACCGGAACCAGCGGCAGTCCGGACGAGAAGGCCAGCCCTTTTGCAAAGTTGACCCCCACCAGCAGCGCGCCAATCAGACCCGGCCAGGCCGTCACGGCGATCCCGTCGAGCTCCGACAGCGAGGTCCCTGCAAGTGTGAGCGCCTGTGCGGTGAGCTGGCTGATCGACTCCGCATGCGCCCTGGAGGCGATTTCCGGCACCACCCCGCCATAGAGTCTGTGCGTTTCGATCTGGGAGCGCACCACACAGGAACACTGTTTTCTCCCATCCTCCACCACGGCGACCGAGGTTTCGTCACAGGAGGTTTCAATCCCAAGCAGCTTCATAAAATATCCTTTCCGGCAGGCGGGAAAGTCTGCGGCGCAGATGCGCCGACTCCCCGCGAATCGTCTTCCTTCAGAGCAAGCCCGCCGCCTGCGGCTCCCACGGGGGCAACTCACAGCGCAGCAGCAAAGCGTCCTCCTGTGGCGAACGGTAATAGTCCTTTCTTCGCCCCACGGCATCAAAGCCCAGGCTTTGATACAGCGCGCGGGCCGGCGCGTTGCCCTCCCGCACCTCGAGATAGAGCAGGCGGCAGCGCCGCGCAGCAAGAAGGCGCGCTCCCTCCTGCAGCAGCCTTTTCCCAAGGCCCTGCCGGCGGTATGCGGGGAGCACCGCTACCCGCAGCAGTTCGGCCTCATCCGCAGCGATCCGAAAACAGGCGGCGGCGGCAAGCCCGCCCTCCCGGAGGAGCCCGATACACAGCGAGAGCTCTCCCTCCAGTTCCTGCCTCAGCAGTTCTTCGCTCCAGGGGTCGGAAAAAGAGCTTTTTTCCAGCTCCACGAGCTGGGAAAGCTGCGCCGAGGTCAGTTCTGCAAGGTCCCATTCCCGCCTCATCTGCATGGATTCCGCCTCCTTCTCCCGGCGTTCATTTTTCAGCGCGCCGCTCCTGCGCGTTCAGTCGGGGCGCTTAGTGCGCCTCAAGCCAGCTCTTTCCCCGCTTGACCTCCACGGTCAGCGGCACAGAGAGCTCCATCGCCCCCATCATCTCCTGCTCCAGAATTGCTGTGGCCGCATCGGCCTCCGCCTCCGGAGCCTCCACAATCAGCTCGTCGTGCACCTGAAGCACCAGGCGCGCCTTGAGCCCCTCCCGGAGCAGACGGTTGCGCACCCGCACCATGGCCAGCTTGATGATGTCGGCCGCCGTCCCCTGAATCGGAGTGTTCATGGCCGCGCGCTCCCCAAAGGAACGCTGGTTGAAATTCTTCGAGGTCAGCTCGGGCAGATATCGTCTGCGTCCGAGCAGGGTCTTCACATATCCGCGTTCCTTCGCCTCCTTCACCACCTCGTCGAGATAGCGGCGAATCCCCGGATAGGTCGCAAAATAACTGTCAATATAGTCCTTTGCCTGACGGCGCGTGATGTGCAGGTCCGCCGCCAGCGAAAAATCACTCATGCCATAGACAATCCCGAAGTTGACGGCCTTGGCGCTGCGGCGCAGTTCGGGTGTGACCTCCTCCAGCGGCACACGAAAGGCCTGCGAGGCGGTGAGGGCATGGATGTCTCCGCCGGATCGGAAGGCCTCGATCATACGTGCGTCCCCGGCGATGTGGGCCAGAACCCGAAGCTCGATCTGACTGTAGTCGGCGTCGAGCAACAGGCAACCCTCCCGCGCCACAAACATGCCCCGCAGCTCTCTGCCCAGAGGCTCCCGCACAGGGATGTTCTGCAAATTCGGGTCGGCCGAGGAAAGCCTTCCCGTCAGGGTGACGGTCTGATGAAAGGTGGTGTGGATGCAGTCGTTTTCAATGAGCGCAAGCAGTCCCTCCACATAGGTGGAGTTGAGCTTGGTCAACTTGCGATATTCCAAAATCAGAGGTACAATAGGGTGCTCGTCTTTCAGTTTCTCCAACGTCTGCGCATCGGTTGAATATCCGGTTTTGGTCTTGTGGGGCGGGCGAAGGCCCAGGCGCTCAAACAGCACCTCCCCGAGCTGACGCGGGGAGTTGAGATTGAAGGCTCCTGCGAATCCACAGATCTCCTCTTCAAGCGCCGTGATCCGCTCCCGAAGCCGCTCCCCGAAGGAGATCAGGGCCTGCCGGTCCACGGCAAAGCCACGCTGCTCCATCTCGCTGAGCACAGTTGAGAGCGGCAGTTCCAACTCGTCGTGAATGCGAGCCAGCCCCTCTTTTTCCAGTTCGGAACGCAAAATGGGGGCAAGCTCAAAAACTGCCTGTACCGCCGCTTCCGGAGCTCCCGGCAGCTCTCTCCCGAGATAGACCGCAGCCAGAGGCCGCAGTTCAGTATTGGCGGCGGGGTTTAAGAGATATCCCGCCAACGCGCAGTCAAATACCACGCCTCGGAGTACGATATCCTGCCCTGCAAGGTTTGTCATCAGGGCTTTGGCCCCACAGACCGCCTTGGGCAGGTCGCTTTCCAGGATGCGTTTTGCCATCGGGACGTAGTGTTCTCCCGCTCCCAGTCTGGTAATCGAATAAAGGGCCTTCTTTCCGGCAAAAAACAGTCCCTCCTGCGCCGCGGCAAGTCCGACCATCTCTCCCTCGCACGCGGACAACGCCGTCTCCAGTTGAGCCGGAGAGGTCAATTCCTCTGCTTTCGGCGCATCTTCCTGATTTTGCGGCTCCAGCTGTTTTTTCTCAAAGCGTGCGAGAAAACTGTGGAATTCCAGGCGACGCAGCAGCTCAGCTGTTTTCTCATAGTCGGGCTCCCTGCGCAGCAGGGCACCCTCCTCCAGCTCCAGCGGCACATTTTTGCAGATGGTTGCCAGCTCATAGGAGAGCATCGCCTGCGCCCGTCCCTGCTTCAGCTTTTCGGCCAGCTTCGGGCGCAGTTCGTCGGTCCCCTCGTCAAGCGCACGGTAGAGCGCCTCCAGGCTGCCGAAACGGTGCAGCAGCTCGAGCGCCGTCTTCTCTCCCACCCCGGTCACGCCCGGGATATTGTCGGAGGGGTCGCCCATCAGGGCCTTGAAATCCACGATCCGGCAGGGAGCAAAACCATAGACCTCCTGCACCGTCTCTGGGGTATAGCGGGTCGTGGAGCTGACGCCCCCACGGGTGACCGCCAGCTTCACGCTGACCTTCTCACTGACCAGCTGCAAATCGTCCTTGTCGCCCGTCAGGATCACACACTCGTCGCCTCTGCTGTCGCAGCGCTGCGCAAGGGTGCCGATCAAATCGTCTGCTTCAAAGCCCTCTTTTTCCAGCTGACAGATCCGCATGGCGTGCAGCAGCTGCTTGAGCGGCTCCATCTGCTGCGCCAGCTCTTCCGGCATTCCCTTTCGCTGTGCCTTATAGGCCGCATAACGCTGATGCCGAAAGGTGGGCGCCTTCAAATCAAAGCAGACGCAGACCGCATCGGGCTGCTCTGCGGTAAGTTCTTTTTCATAAATGGATAAAAACCCGTAAATGCCATTGGTGAACTGTCCTTGAGAGTTGGTCAGCATTCTCACCCCGTAAAAGGCGCGATTGACAATGCTGTTGCCGTCGATCAGCATGAGTTTCATGGCAGGGCCTCCTTTGCCGCGTATGGTCTTATTTTACACGCTTTTCCGCCGAAAATCAAATCGAAGCCTTTCTTCAAAACGCAGAGAAAACCCCTATGCTCTGCCCCTTCCCAAGTCCTTATCCTCTCCCTGTCCTTCCTTTGCAAAACCTGGGGTTTCACGCCGGAATTGTACACTCTGTACAAGACTATGCGGTCAAAATTTGACCGTTTTTTGGCAAAACGACCTCTTTACAGCTCCAATTGACGGTGTTATACTGTACCTGCACACAATTTCTTCCGAAAGGTGCTTCTGTTATGATCCGTATGCTTGCAAACTGCAAACTGAATCTGCATCACCATAGGTAGAGCGCGTGTGCGTGGGCACAGGCGCTATTTTCGCTTGTGCCTATGAGGATGAGTGAAAGCGAGCCTTGTAGACACAAGGCTCGCTTTTTTGTTGTCCCACCGCTCTTGATCATTCAAATCATTATAGAAAGTTAAGGAGGCCTCCCCATGAAACGTTTCACCGCACTGCTTCTCACCCTGCTGATCCTCGCAACGCTTTGCCTGTCCGGCTGCTCCGAGAAAGAACCCGAATATGCCAATGCACTTGAGCGCATCAAAGCCGAAGGAAAAATCGTCATGGCAACCAACCCCGAGTGGGCTCCCTATGAATTTGAAAACCTCAACGCCGAAAATGAAGAAGACAAATATGTCGGCGCCGACATCGAGCTTGGCCGCTACATTGCCGAGCAGCTCGGCGTGGAACTCCAGATCGACGCCATGAGCTTTGAAACCGTCATCGAGTCGATCGCCCAGGGACGGGCCGATATGGGAATCTCCGGTCTTGCCTATCGTGAAGAGCGCGCTCAGGCCGTTCTGCTTGCCGGCCCCTACGGCGTGGGCGAAAGCTATCAGGGCGCTCTGGTCCGCAAGGAAGATGCTGCCGAACTGAATACCATCGAATCCCTCTTTGGCCGCAAGATCGGCGTGCAGATCTCCTCTCTCCAGTATGAACTGGCCGAGAAATACCTGCAGGACTGCGAATACAATCTCTTCTCCAATCCGGTCGACGGCGTTCTGGCCCTTCGCAACGGCAAGGTTGACGCCGTGCTGATCGCCTCCGCCACCGGTCAGGGCTACTGCAACAACTACGACGATATCCAGATGAGCGACCTGCGCTTCCCTGCCGACACCGGCGAATATGTTGCCATCAACAAGGAAAATACCGAACTCTACGACGCCATTCTGGAGATCGTGCTCGAGGCTGAGTCCTCCGGCAAGTTCGCCGCCTGGCTGGAAGAAGCGACCGCCCTGGCCGAGTCCCTGGGTGTGAACTGATCTGCACATCCTTCCCTTGCATGCGTCCCCTTTGTCATGATCTTCCGGGTCTGCTGCTCCGGCTGCTTCGGAGCAGCAGACCCTATCCCCCAAGAATGAGGTGTCGAACCAAACAATGTCCACCATGGTCAAGCTGCTCACAATCTATCGCCCCATGTTTTTCGATGGCCTGAGAGTTACGCTGCTTCTCTCCCTTTTCGCCATCGTGGCAAGCACGTTGATCGGTTCTGTGATCTGCGTGATCCGGATGTGGGGGATCGCCCCTTTGCGCTGGCTCTGCGCCGCCTATATCGAAGTAATCCGCGGCACGCCGATCCTTCTGCAGCTTTATTTCTTCGTCTTTCTTCTGCCCCGGGTGATTCCGCTCAACCTGACCAATCTGCAGGCCGTGATGCTTTCCTTGGCGCTTTGCGCAGCCGCATACGTCTCGGAGCTCATGCGGGCCGGTATCCAGGCCGTGGACAAGGGACAAACCGAGGCTGCCCGCAGTGTGGGCCTGAGCGGCTTTCAGACCCTGCGCTACATCGTTCTGCCGCAGGCGGTGAAGAATATCCTCCCCGCCTTGGGCAACGAGTTTATCCTCATTATCAAAGACACCTCGCTGGCCTCGATCTTTTTTATCGGAGATCTCATGACTGTGCAGAAAACGCTGACTTCCTCCCTCTACCTTTCTCTCGAGCCCATGACGCTGGTGGCTGCGATCTACTTCACCATGACCTTCACGCTCTCCAAGCTAATTCAACTTTATGAATCCCGTGTCAAGGTCGATTGAGTTCCATCGTTGAAGGAGCTCTCAACAAAAAGCATTCTTTTACAGGCCAGCCTGCCGATGCTGCCAAACGCCGCAGCATCGGCAGGTTTTTTTCCGTCCGGTTTGATTTTGTGGATCCCCGCTGCATGTCTCCCAGGAGAGGTCTCCCGAAACCTGTCCCTTCGAAAAATCCGCTTTGTACCGCCTGCACAACAAACTTCGCACCGCCCACACAAATCACTTCGCCCGTTTGGACGCAAAAAGGCCGTGCCGGAAAACCGGCACGGCCTTTTTTGTTTCTTTTGCGCTGCAGAAACGTTTGTTTCTACTTGCCTGATTAATAGATGCCCTGAGCCATCATAGCATCGGCAACCTTCAGGAATCCGGCGATGTTGGCGCCAGCCACGAGGTCATAACCGAAGCCGTAGGTCTCGGCAGCTTCCTTGGAAGCGTCATGGATGTTCTTCATGATGGTCTTCAGTCTGGCATCGACTTCCTCGGCGCTCCAAGCCAGGCGAGCGGAGTTCTGGCTCATCTCAAGACCGGAAGTGGCAACGCCGCCGGCGTTAACAGCCTTGGACGGGCAGACAACGCAGCCGGCCTTCTGGAAGTACTCGATAGCTTCGTTGGTGCAAGGCATGTTGGCAACTTCGACAACATACTTGACTCCAGCGTCAACGATCTTCTTCGCATCTTCGATCTTGATGTCGTTCTGGGTCGCGGCGGGCATAACGATGTCAACCTTGACGCCCCAGGGCTTCTGACCGGCAAAGAACTCAACGCCGAACTTGTCAGCGTAATCCTGGCAGCGGTCGCGGCCGGAAGCACGCATCTCGAGCAGGTAGTCGACCTTCTCATCGGTGCTGACGCCATCGGGATCATAGATATAGCCGTCGGGGCCGGCGATGGTGACGACCTTGCCGCCGATTTCCTTCATCTTCTTGCAGATACCCCAAGCAACATTACCGAAACCGGAAACCGCAACGGTCTTGCCTTCAATAGTATCCTTGCAGGCAGCCAGCATGTTCTGGGCATAGTAGCAGGCGCCGAAGCCGGTGGCCTCGGGACGGATCAGGGAACCGCCGTAGGACAGGCCCTTACCGGTCAGAACGCCATTCTCCCAAACAGCCTTGATTCTCTTGTACTGGCCATACAGGTAGCCGATCTCGCGGCCGCCAACACCGATATCACCGGCGGGCACGTCGACGTCGGGACCAATATAACGATACAGCTCAGTCATGAAAGCCTGGCAGAATCTCATGATTTCGGCATCGCTCTTGCCGCGGGGATCAAAGTCGGAACCGCCCTTGGCACCGCCCATGGGCAGGCTGGTCAGGCTGTTCTTAAAGGTCTGCTCAAAGCCCAGGAACTTCATGATCGACAGGTTGACGGAGGGATGGAAGCGCAGGCCGCCCTTGTAGGGACCAATGGCGCCGTTGAACTGAACACGGAAGCCGCGGTTGACATGGGGCACGCCAGCATCGTCGACCCACGCGACACGGAAAATAACCTGGCGCTCGGGCTCGACCATTCTCTCAAGGAGAGCAGCCTTCTCATACTCGGGATGCTTCTCGATGACGGGAACCAGAGACTTGAAAACCTCTTCAACGGTCTGATGGAACTCGGGCTGGTCGGGATCGCGCTGCTTAACAGCGTCGATTACCTTTTTGATATACTCGTTCATGGCAAATTCCTCCTCAAAAAAAATCTTTTACATCGATCTTCCGACAGAACTGTGAACGCAGGAAACCCGCTTGCCGCAAGGCAAGCTTTCCTGTTTTTATTTTAGTTTCAAAACGCTGCAATGTCAAGACAAGCCGGCTTCTCTGATCCATAAAACGAAGAATTTTACAAAACGAAATTACTCGATTCTTTTTGTTAAAAGTGACGAAACGGCTTCAATTACAAGGTCTGCCACGCCCGGCACCTCATTGGCGCGGGGATTTCGATCCAATACGCCAACAGCTTTCATTCCTGCCTTCCGTGCCGCCTCCAGCGCATAGGGAGCGTCTTCCACCACAACACAGTTTTCCGGTGCAAACCCCATCTCCCGCGCCACCTCGATGAGGGCATCAGGGCTGCCCTTGGGATAGTGCGTCTCGTCGGACAGAATCACGGCGTCCACCGCCTGCTCCAACCCGAGCTTTTGCAGCATGCCTCCGACGAGCCGCCGCGGCGACTGGGAAAAAATAACCAGAGTCGCCCCCTCTTTCCGCAGGGCATAAAGCGTTTCCAACGCCTGCGGCATGAGGGTCGTTCTCGTCTCAAAGATAGAAGAGGCCACGTCGAGCCAGGCGTCCTCCAGCTCCTCTTCGCTGAGCGGCACCCCGAAGTGGGTCCTCAGATAAAGCGAGCCCTCGGAGAAGCTCATGGCGTCCATTTCGTCGATCTCCTCCTGCGTCACCGAAATGCCGAACCCCTCCAGAAACGCGCGCGTGATGTCGCTCCAGATGGTCAGCGTGTCGATCAGCGTGCCGTCGAGATCCAGAATGTAGAGCCGCGCGGCGCTCATCCCTGAATCCTCTCCGCAACCTCGCGCATGGTGCGGGCGGCTGCCGTGATATCGGGCTTGGCAAGAATTGCAGAGATCACCGAGATCCCGTCGAGTCCGAGTCCTTCGAGCTGCGGACCCGTAACCTCGTTGATGCCTCCGATGGCGCAGGCGGGGATCCCGCCCGCCTCCTTGATCGCTTTGATCTCCTCGAGGGTGAGGGCGCGGCCCACCGCCTTGGTATCGGTCATAAAGGCGGCGCCGATGCCGATGTAGTCGGCTCCATCCTCTCTTGCGCGGCGCGCGTGCTCCGGCGTGGAGGTTGAAACTCCCAGGATTTTGTCCGGTCCGATCAGGCGGCGGGCAATGGCGCAGGGCATATCGCTCTGACCCACGTGCACCCCGTCCGCGTCAACGGCAAGGGCAATGTCGATCCTGTCATTGATGATGAGCGGCACGCCATAGCGCCGGCAGACGGCCTGCACCTCCAGGGCAGCCTTCAAAAAGTCGGAGGTGGAAACGTCCTTCTCACGAAGCTGCACCAGCGTAACGCCTCCTTCCAGTGCGCGCTCCACACTTTCTCCGATCGTCATCCCGTTCAGCCAATGTCGGTCGGTGCAGAGATACAGGGTAAGATCACAGGGATTCATGGAACCATCCTCCTTTGGATTCAGCTGCCGCGGCAAGGGCTGCGCGGCGCTTTAAATTGCAAAACAATGTCTTTTCTGTTGCCGGGATCCCGGCTCTCATCGGAAGAGCTGCCATAGCATCTTTCCCCATTTCGATTCCATTTTGTCCGGAAACAGGGGACGCTCCGACGGCTCGAGCCCCTCCAGGGGCGCAACTCTCGAAATATCCCACACGAAGCGGGAGACCACTCTGTCTCCCCTCCGGTAAAGATCGTGATAGTGCGGCACCTCCACGTTTCCCTCAAAGCTTGCCCCCAGGCGCTCGATGGTGCGCAGACTGGGCAGGTTGTCGGGGGTGGCCGTGATGATGAGCTCCTCCATCCCATGGGCACGGGCGAGCGGCGGCAGAAGACGGCAGGCCCTGCCCGCAAGCCCGATACCGCGGTAGGGCTCGCGCACTCCATAGCCGATGTGTCCGCCATAGTAGATATTGTCGTTCATCCCGAGACGCAGGTGGATATGGCCGAGCGGACCGGCCTCTTCGGGATCTTCAAAGAGCAGCTTCCCATTGTCGTCCAACCGGTCTCGCGGAAAAAGCAGAAACTGATACGAGGGAGCCCAAGACTGCGGCGACTGCTGCGCGCAGGCAGACAGCCACAGCGCAAGCTCCCCATCGGATATCAGCGGCAGACGATAGAAATACAAGGGCGCTCTCCCCTTTCACAGCAGCGCCGTCAGCGTGGTCACGATCGGAATGGTGACCACCGACAACAGCGTTGACAGCAGGATGTATTCCGTCACATAGATATAGTCTGTCCCGCCGGACTTGGCGAGCATGGAGATCGAAACCTGACAGGGCAGGGCAAACATGATGGTCAGCACCTGAGTCACCAGCTCGTCGGCCGAGACGGCGCGCAGCAGCAGAAAAGCCGCCAGCGGAAGCAGGATCATACGGACCGGGATGCTGAGCAGAATGGAAGACCGCTTCCAAACGCCAGAGAGATCCATTCCCGCGAGCACCGTTCCGATGTAAATCATGCTGACAGTGGAGGAGGTGCCGCCGATCTTTGCCACCACGTCGACCGCCAGGGCGGGAAGCCGGATCCCGAGCAGCGCCAGGGCGATGCCGAGAAAGGTGGCGAGGGTCACCGGATTTGCCAGCCGGCGCAGCAGAACCGCCGCGCTGCGCTTCTCTTTTTGCACTTCCTTGGTATAGAGCCCTGTTCCGATCGTATAGAGCACCACATTGCAGGTCAGCGAGTAGATGGGGATGCAGAACACCCCCTGCGGATACAACGCCGTGAGCAGCGGGATACCGAGAAAGGTGGTGTTGGAAAACATATTGGAGAGCAGGTGTGATTTTGCCGTATCCTCCGGCAGCCGGAAAAGCCTGGCGCCGGCGCCGGCCAGCACCCAGTTGACCACCAGCCCGATCAGCGTCGCCACGATGATGATGCTACAGGCTGAGAGCAATTCCCGATCCACCGAGAGCAGACTGTTCAAAATCGCAGCCGGCATGGCGAGCTTGGTCACATAGTCGGGGAAGACCTCACGGGTCCCCTCCGGCAAAAGCCCGATCTTGATCGAAACATAGCCGATCAGGATCATAAAAAACAGGCTGATAAGCTGGGTGAAAACAATCTGTGCCTGCTGCATGGTATGCGATCTCTCCCCTCCGCCTCTGCCGCGCAGAAGCCCTGCGCGGCGTGCGGCTTTTTGCAAAATTCCGGCTGACGCCGGCGGAGCGTTCCCGGGTTTTCTCAGGCCTGCTCGGCTGTCTGCTCCGCGCGGCAGACCTTTTTGCTGACGACCAGCCCGTCATCTTTGTTGTATTGCCGATCCAGATAGTTGTAGTAAGCGCCCGGCGTCAGCAGGATCCCGGGGGAGAGGATGTCGGTCCCCAGGGTTCCGATGATGCGGTCGCAGAGCACGGCGCAGTTGGTCCCGCCCATGAAATAGGTCTGAAACTCCCCTCTGACAAACTGGTAGAGGCTCGCACCCAGTTGGTCGCGCAGCACCTCGGCATAGTCCACCTTGAAGCGGCGCAGCCGCTTCTTTCCCGTGGGCTGCCAGGGGCGCACCTGCTTCATCAGCTCTTCGATCTTCCCCCTCACCTGCTCTTTTTGTTCCGGGTTCAGGCGAAGACCGTAGCAGAAAATGGTCTTCTGACTGTAGGAGGTGCAGAAGTCGAGATACCGGTCTCTGCCCTTCACCACCGCCAGAACGCCGTTGCAGATGAGCCCACCCATGCGATGGGTGGCAAAGTCATAGGGTCCATAGGTGCTCACCGTATCCTCAAAGCAGAAATCCATATGTCCCACCGTGCCGAGTCCTTTTCCGGTGGCATGGATAAAGATTTCAAAGTCGGGTTTCTCCGTGTCCTCGGATTTTTCGGGTCTCTGCCGGGAAAGCTCCTCCCAGCGGCGGTCGATCTTGCGTTGCGCGCTGCGCGGGATCAGCATCATCAGCGCTGAGGGACGCTCTACCCGCACCCTGCGCCACAATCGGCGCGGACGCTCACTGGGCCGGATCTCTTCTAAATAATCCCAATACTGCGTCACGGCCGACATCAGGCAGTAGATCCCCGCCAGCACAACGGCCGTGTCGGTCAGGGCAACCGGCCAGATGATGAGCAGCCCTCCCAGCAGCACCGAGAGCAGGCCCAGAAAGTACCCGTGGATTCCCACCCATTCGTTGTTGCGGCGCTGCAGATAGCAGGTGACAAAGTGCAAAAAACCGCTCATAAGCGCGCCGATTCCGATGGCAAGCGGCAGCACGGTGACCGCTCTGCGGGGCGCCCGATAGGCAAACCAAGCCAGCGGCAGGGAAATCGCGGCAATGGCCAACTGACGGATATTGCGCACCTCCTGCTTTTTCCCGAACAGAAAGGCGAAAAGCCCTGCGCATCCGGATGCGGCCAGCAGGCAGCAGATCAGGATGGCAAAGAGGTCGCTCATCAGGTGAGGGCGCAGCAACAGCAGGGCACCGAGAAATAAGGTGACGATGGCATGCAGCAGCAGAGAATCCGAGGAGAGTGCGATTTTATCGATACGATATTCCTGATACGCCACGGCGCCTTCCTCTCCTTTCCCATGATCTCTCTGCCTCAATGCCGGTTTGCAGGGTTTTCCAATGATATAGTATCATACCACAAAGGTATTGCAATTTCTACTCTGTCGGGCGAAAAAACATGACGAACCTCGGAAAAGCCGACCTCCCTTCCCGCGGCCTGCACATTGACGGCCCGATTCCGCTTTGTTATAATAGTTTCAATGAAAAACACTGCAACAACATTGCCGCCGCCTCCCATCGGAAGCGGCCGGAAAGGAGTCTGTTATGACCATCTATGAAGCCATGACCACCCGCCGCACCATCCGCCGCTTCGATCCCAAGCCCATCCCGGAAGAGACCCTGAAAAAAGCCGTCAACGTGGCGCGTCTGGCCCCTGTAGGCGCCAATGCACAGTCTCTCAAGTTCTGCGTGGTAAAAACCCCCGAACTGGTATCCGCCGTGTTTGACCTCAGCAAGTGGGGCATGCATCTGAAGGATGGTTCCGGCCGTCCGAAGCCCGGCCAGCTCCCCACCGCCTGGATCCTCATCCTCAACGATACCGATATCAAGGCACAGCCCATGGTGCAGGATATCGGTGCCGCGGCTGAGAACATCATCATCTATGCCACCGGCGAGGGCATCGCCACCTGCTGGCTGGAAAACATCGACCGCGCCGCCATCGCCGAGCTGCTCGGTCTGCCCGAGAACCTCAAGGTCTGCTCCTCTGTAGCGCTGGGCTATCCCGGCATGGCTGCCCGTGAGGTTCCGCTGCCTGAGTCCGGCGCAACCCCCTATTACTGGGGCGAAGACGGGGTTCTGTGCGTACCCAAGCGTTCACTGGAAGATGTTATGCTGGTCAAGTAACTCCTTTTCCATTGCTTTTCTCACGAAAAACGCCGGCCCGAAAGAGGCCGGCGTTTCTTGTCTTTTTGATTCGGATGCAAAAGCTCTGAAACCCTTCAGCGGATCGCCTTGGTGTCGATCTCCTCGTGCAGCATGGCGGAGAATTCCTCCAGGCTCATCACACCGAGGTCGCCGCCGGAGCGGGAGCGCACCGAAACCTTGCCCTCTTCCATCTCCTTGTCGCCAACCACCAGCATATAGGGGATCTTATTCAGCTGTGCCTCACGGATCTTAAAGCCCATCTTCTCGCTGCGCAGATCGCTCTCTACTCTCAGCTTTTCGCCGTTCAGCCGCTTCTCAAGCTCGCTGGCATACGCATGGTGACGCTCGGCGATCGGAATGATCTCCACCTGCACGGGAGCCAACCAGGCGGGGAAGGCTCCGGCAAACTGCTCGGTCAGGATTCCGATGAAGCGCTCGATGGAGCCGAAGGCCACACGATGGATCATCACGGGACGGTGCTTCTCGCCGTCGGCTCCCACATAGGTCAGATCAAAGCGCTCAGGCATCTGATAGTCGAGCTGAATCGTTCCGCACTGCCAGGTGCGGCCGATGCAGTCTTTGAGATGAAAATCGATCTTGGGACCGTAGAAAGCCCCGTCGCCGGGGTTGATCACATAGTCCATCCCACGTGCCTCGAGCACGCTGCGCAGCGCATCCTCGCTCGTCTTTCTGAGCTCTTCTGTTCCGATAAAGTCCTCCGGACAGGTCGAGAGCTCCACATGATACTCAAACCCGAAGACCTTATACACCGAGTCGATCAGCTCCATCACGCCGGCGATCTCCTCCGGAATCTGCTCCTCAGTCATGAAGATATGTGCATCGTCCTGCGTGAAGCAGCGCACGCGCATCAGCCCATGCAGCGCGCCGGACAGCTCATGGCGGTGCACCAGGCCCAGTTCGCCCACGCGCAGCGGCAGGTCTCTGTAAGACCACATGCGGCGCTTATAGGCCAGCATGCCGCCGGGGCAATTCATGGGCTTGATGGCATAGGGCTCGTCGTCGATCGTGGTGAAATACATATTCTCCTTATAGTGATCCCAGTGTCCAGAGCGATGCCACAGATCCTCGTTGAGGATCATGGGAGTTTTGACCTCCTCGTAGCCCCACTCCTTGTGCAGCTCTCTCCAATAGTTTTCGAGCTCATTGCGGATCACCATACCCTTGGGGAAGAAGAAGGGGAAGCCGGGGCCCTCGTCGTAGAGCCCAAAGAGGTCGAGTTCTCTGCCGAGACGGCGGTGATCACGGCGCTTGGCCTCTTCCATCATGGTGAGATAGTCGTCGAGCTGCTGCTTCTTGGGGAAGGCGATTCCGTAAACGCGCTGCAGCATCTTGTTGTTGGCGTCGGCTTTCCAGTATGCGCCGGTGACGTTGAGCAGCTTCAGGGCCTTGAGCGCCCCGGTCTTCATGAGATGCGGGCCGGCGCACAGGTCGGTGAAGTCGCCCTGGCGGTAGAAGGAGATCTCCTCTCCCTCCGGCAGCTCCTCGATCAAAATGACCTTGTAGGGCTCCTCGCGCTCTTTGGCAAACTGAACGGCCTCCCCGCGGGAAAGGGTATAGCGCTCCAGCGGGATGTCCTCCTTGACCACCTTGCGCATTTCCTCTTCGATCTTCTCGATATCTTCGCCGGTGAAGGCGGGTTCCACGTCGATATCATAGTAGAAACCGTTCTCGATGGCCGGACCCACCGTCAGCTTGGCGTGCGGGTAGAGCCGTTTGACGGCCTGGGCCAGCACGTGCGAGCCGGTGTGCCAGAAGGCGTGCTTGCCGTCGGCATCGTCAAAGGTCAGGATCTCAACGGCGGCGTCTTTGTCCACCACCGTGCGCAGGTCGCAGACCTCTCCGTCGATCTTGGCCACACAGGCCTCTTTTGCCAGTGCGGGAGAAATCGCCTTTGCGATTTCAATGACGGAAAGCGGATTTGCAAATTCGAGAATGCTTTTGTCTTTCAAGGTTACCTTTATCATCACTTTTCTCCTTTCGCGTCGCCCTCTTCAGGCGGCGGCTTGCAGATAGTTTTTTGAGCTTTTCGATCCTTCGGGCGGCGGCTCTTCAAAAACAAAAAGCCCCGAATCCCAGCCTGGGATTCGGGGCGCAAAGCGGCGCGGTTCCACCCGAATTCGCGGCGCACCCTCCGTCCCCTCGGGATGGAAGACGCTGCCGCTTCTCACTTTGGCCTCTAACGGAGCCGACCCGGCGGAGCATTTCCTCTCCGCGACTCAGGAGTGGTCTGTTCAGCAAATGCGCAAGGCGGCTCTCAGCTTCCAACCGTCTCTCTCTGATGCGCGCTTTTTTCTCTCCATCATCGTCGTTTCGCTGGATTTCAGCGGCACGGCAACTCCTTGCAGCGCCGCATGATTTTAAACGCGGTTTTCTCGGTTGTTTCATTATATCTCCATCGTTTTCCTTCTGTCAAGTCCTTTTGCGTCCCTCTCCCCTCCTTTTTGTCCGGCGTTTGTTTTTGGGAGCGTTTTCCCCTAATTTTGCACCTTTTCCCTTTTCGAATTTCGGAATTTACAAAAAAGCTGTGACATTTTAGCGCAAACCGAGTATAATAAGATAGTTTTGAATCGTTGCGTTCCGCACTTCTCCACGGAAGAGGGGTGCCGATTCCGCCCAATTCGGAAAAAGGAGGTTCGTTCCATGCTCGTTCCCGTATACGGAACCTCGGTGCACTGCGAATGGTTCGGCGAGGGATCGCAAACCGTTGTGGTGCTGCACGGCTGGGGGACCTCTATCACCGTCATGCAGTCTGTGATCGATCACCTTGCCGCCCGGGGCCTGCGCGTGCTGGCGCTCGACTTCCCCGGATTCGGAGCCAGTCCGCCGCCTCCCTTTGCCTGGGGCGTGCCGGAATATGCAAAGGCCACCGCAGAGCTGCTCGAGCAGCTTCAGGTGAAATCCCCCATCCTGTTGGGGCACTCCTTCGGCGGAAGGGTGATCCTCTATCTCACAGGGGCTCTCGGATTTTGCGCGCATCGGCTGATCCTTGTCGACGCCGCCGGCATCAAGCCCCCGCCCGGAAAGGCAAGCCGGAAAACACGGCTCTTCAAGATGGGCAAGGCAACGCTCAGCGTGTTTCCAAAATCCATCCGCGAGCCGCTGCTCGAGCGTCTGCGCGAGCATTTCGGCTCGGCCGACTACCGCGCCGCACAGGGTGTGATGCGGGATGTTCTGGTCAAAACGCTCAGTCTCGATCTCGCCCCGCTGCTGCCGGATATCCCCACCGAGGCGCTCCTGATCTGGGGAAGCGCCGATACGGCCACGCCGCTTTGGCAGGGACAGCGGATGGAGCAGCTTCTGCCGAACGCCGGTCTCGCCGTGATCGAGGGCGCGGGCCACTATACCTTCTTTGACAACCCGCTCCGCTTCTATGCCATTTTAGACAGCTATCTTTCCACACTGGCAAGGGAGGGAACCCCATGAATTCCTTTTCCGCGCTGACCGCCTCCTCGGCTTCCGGCCGGCCGCCTCTGACCTTTTTGCTGCTTCCGATCTGCGTGCTGCTCTGGCAGGCAGCCCGCAGCCGCCGCTATTTCCATATGCTCCAGCTCAACTCCTACCGCAACGAGCGCTATGCCGGCTGGCTGAAGAAAAATCCCGATTCGAAGCGCACGTTGCTGGGAATCGCCGCGGGATGCGTCGTGCTGGCTGTCTTGCTGGGCGGGCCTCTTGCCGCAGCGGCCGTCTGCCTGCTCTTTCTTGCCGCCGCCTTTGCCGTCCTGCACACCAAGCGGCAGGAGAAAAAGCCCTTTGTCGTCACCGACCGGGTCAAGCGCCAGTTTCTCGCGGCGGGGCTGCTGCTGATCCTTCTGCTTGCGGCGGCGCTGCTCGGCTTCTGCATTTCCCCCGTCGCCGGCCTTGTGCTGACGGCGCTGCTCGCAGCCCTGCCACTCCCTGTGCGGCTGCCCCCCGCCGCCAACCGTCTTATGGCGGGCAAGGAGCGCCGCATTGCCGATTCCTTTATTCAAAGCGCCGCCCAGAAGCTGCGCTCTCAAACCGAGATGACGGTGGTGGGCGTGACCGGCAGCTACGGAAAAACCTCGGTCAAATACATTTTGACCGAACTGCTCTCCGAAAAATTCAACACCCT
>JAFRSP010000005.1 GCA_017427525.1 Clostridia bacterium | reverse complement strand
CTGCCTTTGACCCGAACCGGCTGCTGTGCAGGGCGTTCCCCATAGGTCAGCTCAAGAGAAGAGAGATCTGCCAAATAGTCAAAGTCTATTCTCTCGTCGCTGTTTTTTAAAACCGATGTGATATCTACCTTCATTCTACAACTCCTGTTATGATAAGCGCAACACTTATTATATAGGGGATGCAGCGTTTTTGTCAATATCCGAAAGGCAGACAAAATGAGAAAGTTTTCCGATTTTTCGCCCGATCAGCCGCATTTTCGGTCATTCTTTCAGGTCAAACGCTCCGCTACGGCCGAATCCGACGGGCTTCGAGATAAAAGCGCTTGTCCGGCGCCTCTCCGAGAGAGAAGCTCTTTCTGACAAAAGCCCCATCTTTTCGAACAATCTCAAAGAAGGTCGATTTGTCGAGAGAGGGCAGCACCAGAGGCATGTTGCCCGGCAGCGCGCCGAGCCTTCTCGTGGTCTGCTCCCCATGCGTATAGTCGATTTTGGTTTCGGGATGGGCGGCAAGATATTGGTCGAGCAACGGCTGAAGCTCCTGGAGCGGAGGGAATTTCTCCTCCGTCACCCCAATTTCCCGTTCCAGCGCAGCGCGGTCCACCTGGAACAGCACACGGTGGATGGGCTCGAAGACCATGGCCTCGTCGTGCAGGTTGACGATCTCACACAGCGCATAACGGGCGGGATGGGCACTGCGCTCCTCCTCCGTAAGGGTCGGCTTGAGCTCCTCCCAAAACGCCTTTGCGGCGGCAAGGGAATGGTTACCGTCTCCCATAGCAAAGAGAAGTCCTTCTCCGCGGCGAACAAGCTCCTCAAGAGCCCTCGCCATCTCCTCCAAAACCGTCTCCTCCTGCAGTGTCCAGCCTTTGATGTTGCCGGAACCCTGCATCAGATCAAAATCATAGCAGAGCGGCAGCCGCTCGAGCGCGCGCTCGGCCGGCGCCATGAAAAGATTGTCGGCGTCGTCAATCAGCACCAGGATGTGCGGCAGCTCCAGCACGGCGTTTTCCCTGATCCGGATCCGGGAGGGCAGACGGTCGGGAATAGTCTGCTCGGTTGCACGGATCAGACTTTTCGCCCCCGCCGTATAGTCGTAGCGCTCCAAATCAAGCGCCAGCACCACGCCGTGGCGCACGCCCGTGGAAATCGTGCGGTGCAAATAGAGAAAGCCCTCTCCCACGCTGCGCAGCACGTCCTGGGCGAGATAGTCCCGCATGGCCTGATTGATCTTTTGGATCCGCTCTTCCCTGTCCGGCTGCTCCAGATAGGCCTCAGGCAGAATCAGATTCAGGGCCGAGGGGGCATCCCCCACAATGCGGGCGGCCTCCTCCCACCAGGAGGCGTCTGAGACATGCTGATCACATGCCACAACGGCAAACTTGCTCAAATCGATCCCGGGGGCCGGCAGCAGAATCTCGGGGATCGACACGCCGCAGGCGGCAAAGCGCTTGGTCAGCAATGGGTTCATTCCTGCGCCTCCCTTCACAGGCAGCGCACACGCAGCGCGCCTTCCAAGGCCGCAAGGGCCTCCATCGTTTTGGAGTCGGGCGCATTTGCAACGTCGATCACCGAATAGGCAACGTCTCCTCGCTCGCAGCGGAAGACTTCCTTTACATCACAGTTTTTCAGCAGCTCTCCGGCACGTTCCGCAAGCTCCGGAGCCGCGCTCTTATGAAGCAGGCAGACTCGGATGGCGGCGGTGCGCGGCGTATCAAAAGCCGGATAGTTGACGCTGTTGCGGATGATGCCCTCTTCCAGATAGTCCTTGATCTGCTGCGCCGCCATCAGGGCGCAGTTTTCCTCGGACTCGGGCGTGGAAGCCCCAAGGTGCGGGATGGCAAGCACATGCTCGCGCCCCACGATCTCCCCATTGGGAAAATCGGTCACATAGGAGCGCAGCCGCCCCTCTTCCAGCGCCTTCAGCAGAGCGTCTTCCTCAACCAGCCCTCCACGCGCCAGGTTGAGCAGCACCGCATCCTTCTTCATGGCGGCAAGCTCCGCCTTGCCGACCACGCCTCTTGTCTTCTCGTTCAGAGGCAGGTGCAGCGTGACAAAATCGCAGATCCCCCACAGCTTGGAGAGATCGTCTAAAATGAGCGTCTCCTCATTCAGGGCGGCCTTCGCGGCGGGGCTCAGCATGGGATCATATCCCACGATCTTCATGCCGAGCGCTGCGGCGGCGTTTGCCACCTTCACGCCGATGGCGCCCAGGCCCACGATGCCCAGCGTCTTGCCGGAGATCTCGCAGCCGACGAAGTTCTTCTTGCCCTTTTCCACAGCCTCTTCCACTTCCTTGCCCTCCCCTTTCAGGGTGTTGGCCCAGGAAATGCCGCCGTACACGTCTCTGCCCGAGAGCAGCAGCGCGCAGATGACCAGCTCCTTGACGGCATTGGCATTGGCACCGGGCGTGTTGAAGACCACAACGCCGTCTTCGGCGCAGGCCTGGAAGGGAATATTGTTGAAGCCGGCGCCGGCACGCGCGATCGCAACAAGCTCGCGGTTTCTGGCATACTCGTGCATATCCGCCGAGCGGACGATGATCGCGTCGGGCGCGGGAGTATCTGCCCCAACCACATAGGCGTCGGCCGGGAGCACCTCGAGCGCCGCCTGCGAAATATTATTCAAAAGCTTGATTCCATACGGCATATCAGCCATTCTCCTTTTCAAATCGTTTCATATACTCTACCAGCTTCTGCACGCCCTCGATCGGCATGCCGTTGTAAAGGCTGGCGCGAATGCCGCCCACGGCCCTGTGGCCCTTGAGGTTGATCATCCCCTGCGCCGTCGCGCCCTTGACGAAGGCGGCGGTCAGCTCGTCACTCGGCAGGGTGAAGGTCACGTTCATATTGGAACGGCTGTCGGCCCTGGCCGAACCCTTGAAAAGCTTGCTTCCGTCGAGCGCAGCATAGAGCAGACCGGATTTCTCCGCATTGCGGCGCTCCATCTCGGCCACGCCGCCCTGCTCAAGCAGATACGCAAATACCAGCCCTGCAATGTAGATGGAAAAGCAGGGCGGAGTGTTATACATCGAGTCGGCGTCGGCCTGCAGCGCATAGTTGAGCATGGCAGGCACCTCGTCAGACGCCTTGCCGATCAGAGAGCGCTTGACGATGACCACGGTCAACCCCGCGGGTCCCATGTTCTTCTGTGCACCGGCATAGATCAGGTCGCACTCGGTCACATCGTAAACTCTTCCCAAGATAGAGGAGGAGAGATCCGCCACCAGCGGCACGCCGACCTTCGGCAGGGTACGGTATTGAGTCCCGTAAATGGTATTGTTTCCGGTGATATGAAGATAGGCTGCATCGGTGGGGATCAGATCGTCGGTGATCTCCGGAATGTAGCTGTAGTTTTCATCCTTGCTGGAGACCACGGTGACCACCTTGCCCCAGCGCTTCGCCTCTGCCGCCGCCTTTTTGGCAAAATTGCCGGTTTCGGCGTAAGCCGCGGTGCCGCCCTTTTCCATGAGATTCATAGGAACCATCGAAAACTGCGTGGAGGCTCCTCCCTGGAGGAACAGCACGGCATAGTCGTCCGGAATGTCCATGAGCTTACGCAGATCGGCCTGCGCTTTTGCCGCGATTTCCTGGAACGCAGATGATCGGTGACTCATCTCCATTACGCTGCATCCGGCGCCGGGATAGCAAAGCAGCTCGCGCTGCGCTTTTTCCAGAACAGGAAGGGGCAATGCAGAAGGGCCTGCCGCAAAATTGAATACGCGTTCCATAGGTGAACCATCCTTTAATATGAATTTTGTCATCCCTCGGTGGGGTCGGAAACCGTTCTTCCCGCCCATGCCTTCACAACAATGTTCTCATTATAGCGACATTTGTCCTTGTTCGCAAGTCATTTTTCCCGTCTTTCAGATTTTTGTAAGCTTCTTCAAAAAAAGAACTATACTTCAAAAAATCTTTGTGATATATTGTATTGGTTGTTCGAAGATTTGGACTGCATTTCAGAAAAAGGAGCTCGTTTTGATGACCAGAAGGGAAGACCTGCGCAACATTGCCATTATCGCTCACGTTGATCACGGGAAGACCACCTTGGTCGATGAGATGCTCAAACAGAGCGGCGTTTTCCGTGACAATCAGGTTGTGCAGGATCGCGTGATGGACTCAAACGATCTTGAGCGCGAGCGCGGGATCACCATTCTTGCAAAAAACACCGCCGTGGTCTACGGCGATGTGAAGATCAATATCGTCGATACCCCCGGACACGCCGATTTCGGCGGCGAGGTGGAACGCGTGCTCAAGATGGTAGACGGCGTGCTTCTCTTGATCGATGCCTTTGAAGGCCCCATGCCGCAGACCCGTTTTGTGCTTCAAAAGGCGCTTGAGCTGAATCACAGGGTCATCCTGGTGATCAACAAGGTCGACCGTCCCGACGCGCGCCTTTCCGAAGTGGAGGACGAGGTGCTCGAGCTGCTGCTCGACCTCTCTGCTTCCGATGAGCAGCTTGATTCCCCCGTGGTCTACTGCTCCGGCCGCCAGGGCACCGCTTCGCTCTCTCCCGATGAACAGGGGGAAAACCTCAAGCCTCTGTTTGACAAAATCCTCGAGCACATCCCCGCTCCCATCTACCGTGAGGGCCCCATGCAGGTGCTGGTTTCCTCGATCGACTACAACGACTATGTGGGCCGCATCGCCATCGGCCGTATCGAGCGGGGTGAGATCCGCACCGGGCAGGAGGTTGTGGTGTGTGATCACCACCATCCCGAGGTGCAGTACAAATCCAAAGTGGTCACCCTCTATCAGTTCAACGGCCTGAACCGTGTCAGCGTGGACTCCGCCCGCGCTGGGGACATCGTGGCCTTCTCCGGCATCGACGGAATCAACATCGGCAACACCGTCTGCGCGTCGGACGCGGTCGAGCCCCTGCCCTTTGTGAAGATCAGCGAACCGACCGTTGAGATGATGTTCTCGGTCAACGATTCCCCCTTTGCCGGTCGGGAGGGCCGCTTCGTCACCTCCCGTCAGCTCCGCGACCGACTCTATCGCGAGCTGCTCAAGGATGTCTCGCTGCATGTGGAAGACGGCGCCACAGCCGAAAGCTTCCGCGTGCTGGGCCGGGGCGAAATGCATCTCTCCATTCTGATCGAAACCATGCGGCGCGAGGGATACGAGCTTCAGGTCAGCCCCCCGCACGTGCTCTATAAAACCGTCGACGGCATTTTGCAGGAGCCCATCGAAGAGCTGGTGCTCGACGTACCGGAGGAATCCACCGGCAGCGTGATGGAAAAGCTGGGGCGGCGCAAGGGCGAGCTGGTCTCCATGACGCCGCAGGGCAGCCGCATGCGCATGGAGTTTCTGGTTCCCTCCCGCGGCCTTTTCGGGTACCGCAATGAATTTCTGACCGACACCCGCGGAGAGGGCGTCATGAGCTCCGTGTTTCACGGCTACGCCCCCTACAAAGGAGACATTCCCCGCCGCCAGGACGGATCTCTGATCGCCTTTGAGACCGGCGAATCGGTCACCTACGGGCTCTTCAATGCCCAGGAGCGCGGCCAGCTCTTCATCGGAGCCGGCGTTCCGGTCTATGCCGGCATGGTGGTGGGCCTCTCTCCCAAGGGACAGGATATCGCTGTCAACGTCTGCAAGAAAAAGCATGTCACAAATATCCGCGCCTCAGGCAGCGACGAGGCGCTGCGGCTCACCCCGCCACGCATCATGAGCTTGGAGGATTGTCTGGAGTTTCTGGCAGACGACGAGCTGCTGGAGGTGACACCCTCCTCACTGCGCATCCGCAAGCGTCTGCTCGATCATGCCGAACGCATGCGCGCCTTCAAGCGGGCCGAGGAGTTGGGTGCAAAATAAAAACTCGCCTGCGGAAAATGTGCCAGGCACTCTTCAAAATCCAAATCTTGCTTCAAGCCGGCGCCGAAAACAACGGCGCCGGTTTTTTGCCCCAGAAAACCAAGGGTGTCCGTCCCATGCAGATTGCAAAGCGCGGCGGAGTGCTCGTTCCCCGAGGCGAAAACGCCTTTGCCAAAATGCGCGGGTTTTTGCCCGATCGCTGTTTTTCCTTGCAATCCTTCCTGCCAAACACAGGAAAAAACACCTATAAAAAATGCGTCTTCCCCCTTGACAGGGAGGAGATTCCATGCTATTTTAGAATCAACCTACTCGGTAGGTAGTTAAATAGGCCTTCCGAGACTTCAAAAAGCCTGTCGTCCCTTCCGCACACCGTTCGGAATTGGCAATGGGCTTCCCCATTCAAATCTCTTTTTTACTAAGTGCATTTGCGCTGCAAACCAACCATTCCATCATCTGCATCAACGGAAAGGAGCCACAGTATGATTTATGCTGATAATGCTGCAACCACCAAACCCTCACAGAAAGTGATCGAAGCCATGGTAGCCTGCCTGAGCGAGGACTATGGCAATCCTTCCAGCGTTTACACGCTGGGTCAAAGAGCCGCCGAACTCCTGCAGAACGCCAGAGAGCGCGTTGCCAAAAACCTCGGATGCGATCCGAGTGAGATCACCTTCACCTCCGGTGGCAGCGAGGCTGACAATCAGGCGATTCGTACCGCCGCTTTCCTGGGGGCACAAAAGGGCAAAAAGCATCTCATCTCCACCCCCTTTGAGCACCATGCCGTGCTGCACACCCTGAACAAGCTCGAGCGCGAGGGCTTTGAGGTCACCTATCTGGATGTCCATGAAAACGGCTTGGTCACCGCCGAGCAGGTCGCGCAGGCGATCCGTCCGGATACGGCGCTGGTCAGTATCATGTTTGCCAACAACGAGATCGGCACGATCCAGCCGGTGGGAGAAATCGGCGCGGTCTGCCGCGAAAAGGGCGTGCTGTTCCACTGTGACTCGGTGCAGGCGATCGGCCATGTGCCGGTGAATGTCTATGATCTCAAGATCGACTTTTTGGCCCTCTCGGCCCACAAATTCCACGGCCCCAAGGGAGTGGGCGTGCTCTATACCAAAAAGGGGATCCGTCTGCAGAACCTGATCGAGGGCGGCGCTCAGGAGAGAGGCAAGCGAGCCGGAACCGAAAACGTCCCCGGTATCGTCGGCATGGCGGTTGCGATGGACGACGCCATTGCGAATCTCGACAAGCAGGCGACGTATGTGGCCCCCCTGAGAGACAAGCTGATCGACGGTCTCTCCAAGATTCCCCACAGCATCCTCAACGGCGACCGTACCCAGCGCTTGCCCGGCAACGTCAACTTCTGCTTTGAGGGCATCGAGGGCGAAAGCCTTCTGCTGCTGCTCGACAACGAAGGGATCTGCGCTTCTTCCGGCAGTGCCTGCACCTCCGGTTCTCTGGATCCCAGCCATGTGCTGCTGTCCATAGGACGTCCTCCGGAGATTGCCCACGGCTCGCTTCGTCTGACCATCTCAGAAGACACGACCCACGAAGAGGTGGACACCCTCATCAAGGCTGTCACCGAAGCGGTGGAATACCTGCGCAGCATTTCTCCGGTTTGGAGAAATCTCCAGGAGGGAAAACAAGACTTTATCATTCAATGAGGTGTGAACAATGGCATTATACAGTGAAACCGTGATGGATCATTTCCGCCATCCCCGAAATGTCGGTATCATCGAGAATCCCGACGGCGTGGGAGAGGTCGGCAATCCCATATGCGGAGATATTATGAAGATCTATCTCAAGATCGAAAACGACGTGATCGTCGATGCAAAGTTTGAAACCTTTGGATGCGGCAGTGCCATCGCCTCCAGCTCCATGGCTACGGAACTCATCAAAGGGCGGCCTGTCTCGGAAGCCATGGAGTTGACCAACAAGGCGGTGGCAGAGGCCCTGGGCGGTCTTCCCGCCCACAAGCTGCACTGTTCCGTTCTGGCAGAGGAGGGCATTCGTTCCGCCCTGCTGGACTATCACAAGAGGTACAACCTTCCCTATGACGAAGAGAAGTTTGCTCTGCTCCATCACGACGAAGAAGATTTCTCCGACGAGGCGTGAGCCTGTTTTCGGCTGATTTGGAACCGTTTCACTGAGAAGGATCTCCTCCCCTTCTCAGCGAAAATGAAGCGTCCTTGGGCGGCGCGGCCGTGCAGCGGCGGATTTTGAGGTGAACCATATGATGATTTCAACAAGAGGCCGCTACGCTCTGCGTGTGATGATCGATCTGGCCGAACGGGCTGAGAGCGGTTATATCCCCATGAAAGACGTTGCTCAGAGGCAGGGTATCTCTCTGAAATATTTGGAGAAGATTCTGCCGGTGCTCAGCAAAAACGGTCTTGTCGCAGGAGTGCACGGAAAGGGCGGCGGCTACCAGCTTACCCGTCAGCCAAAAGAGTATCCCATCGGCGAGATCCTTCGTCTGACCGAGGGTGACCTCGCTCCGGTTCAATGTGTCAGCGCCAATCATACGGAATGCAATCGCTCGGATTGTCACTCCTTCCCCATGTGGGTGGGGCTCAATGACCTGATCAACCGCTATTTCGATGCGATCACGCTCGACGATCTGCTGCAGGGTTCCCCCCTCCCCGCCCCACGATTCGAAGCTTCTCTCAAATCCGGGCTCTCCGATCCGACTCCTCCTGAACCATAAAATCACTTCTCCTTTGAATCCCTCCTCCGAAAGCTTTTGATTTTGTATCCTGCACATATGCGACCCTCATTCTTGAAGGGTGCATCCCGTCTGCTGCACAGTCCCATCTTTGGCGCCGCGGCACGGGATGCGCCCTTTTTCTTATGCTCTTCTCCTCAACTTTTGGCGCAGTCCACGCGGTTTTTTTCTCAGACGCTTCGCCTACAGCTCTTGATTTTTGTACATTTTTCACATTGACATGTCGTTATTCTTGTGCTAAACTTGCACAAACCGTTGAAGAAGAGTGAGTAAGTTTCGTCCCTTTCCTTCAGAGAGCCGCCGGGTGGTGCGAGGCGGCGGAAAGCGCGGAACCGAATGGACTTCTGAGGGCGACCAGAACGGCGGCAGCGTCAAGTATGGAAGACGGAGCAGACCCTCCGTGATCAAAGGTCAGCATGTGATGGCATGCGTGAGTGGGCGCGAGAGCGTCAAGCCGGGTGGCACCGCAGGATTATTTCCTGTCCCAGCATTTTTGCGGGGGACAGGATTTTTTTGTTCCCTGCAACCATTTCACGGCCCAACAGCCGAAAAGAAAGGAAGAGCCGCCATGAATGAGATCCCTTACAAAATCCTGCTATCCGAGTCTGAGATTCCGCGCGCCTGGTACAATCTCCGCGCCGATATGAAAAACAAGCCCGCACCTCTGATGAACCCTGCCACGCACCGGCCCATGACCGCCGAGGAACTGGCCCCCGTCTTTTGCGAGGAGCTCATCGCACAGGAACTGGACGATACCACTCCCTACATCGAGATTCCGGATGAGATACTGGGCTACTACAAAATGTACCGTCCCTCTCCCCTGATGCGGGCCTATCGGTTGGAGGAAGCGCTTCAAACGCCGGCCAAAATCTACTATAAGTTCGAGGGCAACAACACCTCCGGCTCCCATAAGCTCAACTCCGCCATCGCGCAGGCCTATTATGCCAAAAAGCAGGGCCTGAAGGGTGTGACGACCGAGACCGGTGCCGGACAGTGGGGAACGGCGCTCAGCATGGCCTGCTCCTACTTCGACCTGGACTGCAAGGTCTATATGGTCAAAGTGAGCTATGAGCAGAAGCCCTTCCGCCGCGAGGTGATGCGCACCTACGGTGCTGCGGTGACCCCTTCTCCCTCCGAAGATACTGCCGTGGGCAGAAAGATTCTTGCCGAGCACCCCGGTACCACCGGTTCACTGGGCTGTGCCATTTCGGAGGCCGTAGAGGTTTCCACCTCCAACCCCGGCTACCGCTATGTTCTGGGCAGCGTGCTCAATCAGGTTCTGCTGCATCAGAGCATCATCGGCCTGGAAACCAAGGCGGCGCTCGACAAATACGGCATCCGGCCCGATATCCTGATCGGCTGCGCCGGCGGCGGCTCCAACCTGGGCGGCCTGATCTCCCCCTTCATGGGCGAGAAGCTCCGCGGAGAGGCGGATTACCGGATCATCGCTGTGGAGCCTGCCTCCTGCCCCAGCTTCACCCGCGGCAGGTTCGCCTATGACTTCTGCGACACCGGCATGATCTGCCCCCTGGCCAAAATGTACACCCTTGGCGCAGGCTTTATCCCCGCCCCCAATCACGCCGGCGGTCTGCGCTTCCACGGCATGAGCCCCACCCTCTCCCAGCTCTACCACGACGGTCTCATGGAAGCCCGGGCCGTGCCCCAAAACGCCGTGTTTGAGGCGGCGGAGCAGTTCGCCAGAATCGAGGGGATCCTCCCCGCTCCCGAGAGCTCCCACGCCATTCGCGTGGCGATCGACGAGGCTGTCAGGTGCAGAGAAACCGGCGAAGCCAAGACCATAGTGTTCGGCCTGACCGGCACCGGCTACTTCGACATGACAGCCTTCGAGAAGTTTCACGCCGGTCTGTTGGACGATTCCATTCCCACGGACGCGGATCTTCAGATCGGGTTCGATCAGCTGCCCAAGGTGGAATAGTCTTCAAAAGGCAGTCTCACAAGTTCTCCGGCCTCTGATTTTCAGGCGGCCTTCCGGCTCCGGAAAGGATCCTTCCGCGGCCAAATCTGCCAAATTCCAAAACTGCAAAAGCGGCCCCGGG
>JAFRSP010000063.1 GCA_017427525.1 Clostridia bacterium | reverse complement strand
GGAGGACAATATAATTATCTATTATGGACTTGATCGGCTTATTCAGGACAGTCACAAGATTTGGCGTCTTTTTGGATTGTGCGGCGGCTTCAAACCGCGGCGGAGGGATAGGATAAGGAGTGAAACAATGAAAAACAAAATCGAAGAGTTGTTCGGCAAAAATCAATTTCACGACAAGTTGCTCAAAGAGCGGATCCCGGCAGAGGCCTATGCTTCTCTGCAGCGCACGATTCAGGAAGGAGCGGAACTGAATCCGCAGACCGCATCCGTGATTGCCCAGGCCATGATGGAGTGGGCTGTGGAACGGGGAGCGACCCATTATACACACTGGTTCCAGCCCCTGACCGGTTTCACCGCCGAAAAACACGATTCCTTTCTCGAGGCGGATGAAGAGGGCGGCATGACGCTGCGACTCTCCGGCAAGCGGTTGATCAAGGGCGAGTCCGATGCCTCCTCCTTCCCGTCAGGGGGGCTGCGCAGCACCTTTGAGGCGCGGGGATACACCGCGTGGGACTGCACGTCGCCCGCTTTTTTGAAGGAGGACAACGGCGGCATCACGCTCTACATCCCCACGGCCTTCTGCTCCTACAACGGCGAGGCGCTCGACAAGAAGACCCCTCTGCTGCGCTCTATGGAGGCGCTGAACAAACATGCCTTGCGCATCCTGCGTCTGTTTGGGGACAAGGAGACCACCAAGGTGCTCAGCAATGTCGGTGCGGAGCAGGAATACTTTTTGATCGACAAGGCCTTTCTCAAGCAGCGCTGGGATATTCATCTCACGGGGAAAACGCTGATGGGCGCGCCTCCCCTCAAGGGGCAGGCGGCAACACAGCATTACTACGGAGCCATCACCGATCGGGTCTCCCGTTTTATGAACGAGCTCGACGAGGAGCTTTGGAAGCTCGGGATTCCCTCAAAGACCAAGCACAACGAGGCGGCTCCCTGCCAGTATGAAATGGCTCCGATCTATGCAACGGTCAATATCGCCTGTGACCAGAACCATCTGGTCATGGAGACCATGAAAAAGGTGGCCGACCGGCAGGGACTTGCCTGTCTTTTAAACGAAAAGCCCTTCCCGTATGTGAATGGCTCCGGGAAGCACAACAACTGGTCGATCGGGACCGACACGGGGCACAATCTCTTTGAGCCCGGAAAAACTCCCTACGACAATGCGCAGTTTTTGATCTTTTTGTCCGCCGTGATCCGTGCGGTGGATAAGCATGCGGCGCTGCTGCGGCTCTCCTGCGCTTCCGCATCCAACGACCGGAGACTGGGCGGAGACGAGGCGCCGCCCGCCATCATCTCCATATTTGTGGGCGACGACCTGATGGATCTGATCGAGAAGGTCAAGAGCAACGTGGAGCATCCGGAACGCACCGTGACGCTGCGTTTCGGCGTGCCGACCCTTCCGGAGGTCTATCGCGATGCAACCGACCGCAACCGAACCTCCCCCTTTGCCTTTACCGGAAACAAATTCGAATTTCGTATGCCGGGCTCATCTCAGTCGCTTTCCGAGTGCAATACCGTGCTCAATACCATCGTCGCCGAGTCGCTCGACCATATCGCCACCCGTTTGGAGATGGCCGACGACTTCGAGGCGGAGGTGCGGGAGATTTTCCGCGACATCCTGTTTGGGCATGAGCGCATCCTCTTCAATGGAGACGGATACTCGAAGGAGTGGCATGAGGAGGCGGCCCGCAGAGGTCTGCCCATCATCAAGGACACCGTGGAGGCCATCGGCGTGCTGAAAAACGTGCCGACCCAGAGACTGTATGAGCGCTACGGCGTATTCACGGCCTCCGAGCTGGAAGCGCGCTATGAGGTGCTGCTCGAGCAATACACCGAGCAGATCCGTCTGGAGGGCAGTGTGGTGGCCGATATGGCGCGCAGGCAGATCATGCCGGTATGTGTGGAGCATCTTTCTCATTTTGCAACCAGCATCGTGGCGGCGAGAGCTTCGGGGCTCGACTGCAAGGGGATGGATGAAGATATGGTGGATATCGACGAAGCGGCGTCCTTGATGCGCCGTCGTTTGATCGAGCTGGAGCGTGCCTTAAAGGCGCCGCTGCCCAGCGACAAGGCCCGGGCGGCCGCCCTGGCAAGAGACGATGTGCTGGTCAAAACGCAGCTGCTGAGCAAGGCCTGCGACAGGCTGGAAAAACTCCTGCCCCGCTCCATTTGGCCCATGCCCACCTTTGATGATATTTTGTATGAGGAGATCCAAGTGTAGTCAGGGACCCCGGCACTCCTCTCCTTGCTGTGCGGAGCAGGGGAAAGACGTGCAGTGCCTGCGCTGTATTTGTGAGCAGGCTGCGCAGAGTGAACTGCCGCGCCGGAATCCGCTATGAGAGAACCTGTGCGGGAAGGCCGGAAAGGCAAGGCTGCTTTTCAGGTATGCGCGCAAGTCCCCGGGGAATGGGATTAAGCAAAAGGAGAAGTCGATTTGAGCACAAAACGACAGAGCTTTATGGAAGGGGCCCTCATTCTGATGGTGGCCGGCTTTCTGGTCAAGGTAATCGGGGCAGTCTTCAAGATCCCGCTGTATAACGTTCTCGGCGGAAAGGCGATGGCCTATTTTACGGTGGGCTATGACGTCTATGTTTGGATGTATGTCGTCACAACGGCGGGCTTGCCGGTCGCCATCTCACGGATGGTCAGCGAAAGCAATGCCCGAGGACGGTATAACAATTCCAAGCGGATCCTTTACGTCGCATTCTCCTCCTTCCTGCTGTTGGGGGCGGCGGGTTGCGCCGTGCTCTATTTCGGGGCCGACAAGCTGGCCGAACTGATGAAGAACCCCCATGCAGCTCCCGCGATCCGCGTGATTGCTCCGGCCGTGCTCTTTGAGATCGTGATGAGCTCCTATCGGGGATACTATCAGGGCAATCAAAACATGCTGCCGACGGCAGTTTCCCAGATCCTCGTTGCGATGGCAAAGCTGTGCGGCGGAATCGTGGCGGCAAGCTATGTTCTGCGGCTGGGACTGCCCGAAGAGCAGGCGCTGCCCATGGCGGCGGCGGCCGCCATCTCGGGGGTGACGCTCGGGACCATGCTCGGCGCCGCCTACCTCGCGCTGCGAAAGCCCTTCTTTAAAATCAACCGGCTGCCCGGAGTGGAGGAATCCCCGCAGATCGATTCCTATGGAACCCTGCTGCGCAACCTGGTGCGTATCACAATTCCCATCGCGGTGGGATCCATGGTCTCGTCGGTCTCCAATCTCGTTGATACGGCGCTTATTATGGACCGCCTGCTCGAAGGAGCGGCCTTTTCCCAGGGGACGGCCGAAACGGTGTTTGGAGCCTACTCCGGCATGACCCGAACCATGTTCAACCTGCCATCGTCCCTCATCATTCCCATCGGGGTTTCGGTGATCCCCGCCATCGCGGAGAAATTTGTGCAGAGAGACCGCACGGCAGCTTCCGAGATTTTAGCCTCCTCCATGCGGGTCGCCACTCTGCTCTCGATTCCCGCAGGGCTGGGATTGTCGCTTATGGCAAAGCCGATCTTGATGTTGCTCTATACCAAAAGACCGGAGGAGGTTGCGATTGCCGCCCCCACGCTGACGGTGATCGGCCTTGCCGTCACCTTCGTCTGCCTGGATTCCATCACCAATGCAATTCTGCAGGCCATCGGCAGGGAAAAGGTCCCTGTGTTTACAATGCTGACCGGAGGACTGGTAAAAATTGCGACGACCTACACGCTGGTGGGCATTCCGGCTCTGAATATCATGGGCGCGCCCTTTTCCACGCTTTTGTGCTACGGAACCATTGCCGTGCTCAACTTTTCGGTGCTCAAGAAAGAGATCGGCGTACTGCCTTCGGCCAGATCGCTTTTCATAAAACCCCTCCTTTGCTCCGCGGCTGCCTGCGGAGGAGCAAGGGTTCTGTATGAGCTCACAGCAGCTTCTCTGGGGAACAAGGTCGGAACGGTACTTGGAATCGGCTTCGCCATTTTGTGCTATCTTGTTTTGATTCTTGCCACGAAAGCCCTGTATCGAAGCGATGTAAGCCTGTTTCCCAAAGGAGAAAAACTTGTCAAACTACTTGAAAAAAAGGGGTGGATGATATAGAATGAATGTTGAAATGCTTGACGCAATCGAGCCTTCCTCGCTCGTCAAGGAGCGATATGACTTTAACGACTTCATCCGTATGGTGCGTTTGCTGCGTTCACCAGAGGGTTGCCCGTGGGACCGGGAGCAGACCCATGCCTCGATCCGAAAGAACTTTATTGAAGAGACCTATGAGGTTTTGGAGGCCATCGACAATGGGGATCTTTCCCTGCTGCGGGAGGAATTGGGCGATGTGCTGCTGCAGATCGGGCTGCACGTGGAGATGGAGTCGGAGCTTGGCAGAATGAGCTTTGAAGACGTCATTACCGAGCTTTGCAAAAAACTGGTGCAGCGCCATCCTCACGTTTTCGGTGATGTTGCAGCAGAAAACGTTCCGCAGGTGTTGAACAACTGGGAAACGATCAAGATGCGAACCAAAGGACAGTCGACCTACGAAGCTTCGCTTCGCAGCGTGCCGGCGTCGTTTCCTGCCCTCATGCGGGCGCAAAAGCTTCTAAGCCGTGCGGCACGTGCGGGTTTTGCACCTCCCGATGTGCAAACTGCGCTTGCACAGGCGGATGTTTGCCAAAAACGTCTTTGCAGATCCTCTTTGGAGAGCGCTTCGGCGGATGTGGTAGAGTGCGCGCTGGGAGACAGTTTGTTCGCACTGGTTGGGCTTGCACAGCAGCTCGGGATTGATGCGGAAGAGGCGCTGACTCGTGCCGGTCAACGCTTTACCGAGCAGTTTGCCAGGATGGAGAGGGCTGCGCTCAAGCAAAACAAATCGCTGCATGAGCTCTCCTATGAGGAGCAGTGCAGCCTGTTTGCAGCAGAAGAAAACTGACCCCCGTCTTGTACGAAACACTGGTGTGCAGGACAAAACAAAATGCTCGCTTTTTGAGCAGGATGTTCACAAGAAAGAAATCACACACTTACAGGAAATGAGGGAATTGAATTATGAACAAATCTGAAATGGTAGCCGCGATCGCGGAAAGAGCCGGCATCTCGAAGAAAGACGCGGAAAAGGCATTGGTCGCCTTCATCGATGAAACCACGAGCGCGCTGAAAAACGGAGAAAAGGTTCAGCTGGTTGGCTTTGGTTCTTTTGAGGTTAAAACCCGCGCTGCCCGGAAGGGCCGCAATCCCCAGACCAAGGCTGTCATTGACATTCCTGCATCCAAAGCCCCTGTTTTTAAGGCCGGCAAGTCGTTTAAGGATGAGGTTGCAAAATAACCTGAGGCTGTTTTGAAAAGCCGCGCATCTTCTTGGGCGTTGTAAGAGCCGTGTTCGGATATGAGCTTGAAGCATTGCGTTGCTTCGCGCCCTTTGGAGAGCTTGAAAGTGAGATACAAAAAGCGCTGAAGGTTTCTCTTCAGCGCTTTGCTTTTGTGATCTGCCTGCAAAGGGCGGTCAGATTGAAACTGAAAGGCAAGGGGGCTTTACGCCCTGTATTGCTTGGAGACGGAGAGGGATAGAAAAGGGAGGAAGGTATGGAGTATCGCGTACTCGGAAGAACAGGGCTGAAGGTCAGTGAAATCGGCCTCGGATGTGAGGGATTTGTTTTGACCGACGATTCCTTTGCGGAGGAAGTCTTTTGTATCGCTTTTGCCGCAGGGGTCAATTGCATGGATCTTTACACGCCGAATCCCGATGTGCACAGAAGGGTCGGCAGGGCGATCAAAGCAAACCGTGAGAACTTTGTTTTGCAGGCGCACCTCTGCGCGATCTGGGAGAATGGGCAATATCGGGCGACCCGTGACCCTGCTGAGGTCGAGTTGGCCTTTGAGACAATGCTCCGGAATCTGGATACGCCGTATATCGATGTGGGAATGATTCACTATGTGGACTCCATTGAAACCTGGAAGCAGATCGCAAACGGGCCCGTGATGGCCTATGCGCGTAAACAGAAGGAGCTCGGGAGGATTCACTATCTCGGAATGAGCAGCCACAACCCAAAGGTTGCCAAGGCGGCAGTGGAGAGCGGTTTGATCGACGTCTTGCTCTTCAGCATTAACCCCTGCTATGACCTGCTCCCTGCCGACGAGAACTGCGAGACCCTGTGGGAGGATGAAAGCTACCAGGGCGAGCTGATCAATATGGATCCGGACCGTGAGGCGTTGTATGAGCTCTGCCAGCGTTTGGGCGTGGGAATCACGGTGATGAAAGCTTTCGGAGGAGGCGACCTGCTGGATGAGGAACTCTCTCCCGCGGGTAGAGCGCTGACCGTGGCGCAGTGCATCCACTATGCGCTGAACCGTCCCGCAGTTGCCAGCGTGATGAGCGGCGTGAGGAGCATCGAGGATCTTCGGAAGACCCTGGCCTATGAAGAGGCGGACGAGCAAGAGCGCGATTATGCCGCCGCGCTGGCTTCTTTCCCGCGCATTCGCTGGGAGGGGAACTGCATGTACTGCGGACACTGTGCCCCCTGCACCGTGGGCATCGATGTCGCCTCGGTGACCAAATTCTACAACCTGACAAGAGCGCAGGGCGGGATCCCCGAGACGGTGCGCGAGCACTATGCGGAGCTCTCGGCTCACGCCGGCGACTGCATCGGCTGCGGGGCCTGCGAAACCCGATGTCCCTTCGGCGTGGAGATCATGGAAAACATGAAGCGGGCAGCCGAGACATTTGGACGCTGAAGAGGCCGCGGAAGGCATCCAAAGCCAATCCGTAAAGTCCTGTGGAACAGCCTGCTTAAGAGATCAAAACGGGAAAAATCTGCATGAATCATATATAAAGGAGTTATACTTTACAGAGAAAAAAATCTAGTTGGCTGTAAGGAGAATCTTATAAAGCAAAGCAAGAGAGGAGGATTGATACTGTTTCTTCTTCTTTGAATCTGCGAAATAAGAAACGGGAGTCCCTTTTGGATTTGGGGCTCCCGTTTTTCGTAAAGGAGAAAGCCGAAGGGGAAAAGTGAAGATTCGGGCCAAAAGCTTTCATTCGAAAAGCTTCGGGGAAGCCGTCTCCGATACGGAGCGAAAGGCCTGCGGCAGTGCGGCGATCAAATCGCGCGGGAGCATCCCGTATTCCCCTTTTTCGGCGGCTGCGAGATCGCCCGCATGACCGTGCAGCCAAACGGCTGCAGCCGCGGCCTTTTCGGGTGGAAGATGCTGCCCCAAAAGAGCCAGCAGGATGCCGGAGAGAGCGTCTCCGCTCCCGCCCTTTGCCATGCCGCTGTTGCCGGTGGTGTTGACAAAGGCGGATCCGTTCGGCTGGGCCACGAGGGTGCCCCTGCCCTTGAGGATCAAAATCACGCCGTGGTGCCGGGCAAAGTCCCGTGCCGCGCCAAGCCTGTCGTCGGAGGAGAGATCGCCTCCAAGCCGTGAGAACTCTCCATCGTGCGGGGTGAGAATGGTGACCTTGCTCTGCCGTGCCTGCAGGAGAGAGAGGTTTTGTGCGAGAAGATTCAGCCCATCTGCATCAATCACGAGCGGTGCGTCGCTGCGGGTCATGACAGTCTCGAGCAGGGCCATGGCTCCGTCACTCTGTCCGAGTCCCGGACCGATCAAAAGAGCGTCCTTGTCCTGCGCGAGGGCAAGCGCATGGGATGCTGCTTCTGAGGAGAGGGTTCCGTCTTCCAAAGAGGGCAGCGGAAAGGGCATGGATTCACGGCACTTGACCGCCGCAATGGGGTAGACGCTCTCGGGAACACCCAGATAAACCAAGCCGGTGCCGCTGTGAAGGGCAGCTTCGGCAGCCAGAATCGGCGCGCCGGTGTAGCCGATGCTTCCGCCAAACAGCAGGACCTTTCCAAAGCTGCCCTTGTGGCCTGCAGGATCTCGTTTGGGGAGAATGGTACGCACGTTTTTTTCGGTGAGCGCCTCAAGCTGCGAGGGAAAGCACTCGACCAAATCCGTTGGGATTCCAATGTCGGCAACCGTCAGCGAGCCGCAGGCAACGCTGCCTGCTCCGATAAAATGGCCCGGTTTTGGGAGGGTGAAGGTCACAGTGGCGCGGCAGCAAAAACCGCAGCCCAGGTCGCGTCCTGTGTCGGCGTCGATTCCACTGGGGATGTCGACGGCCAGGATCCGCCCCTCCGCAGTCTGCGCAAGGAAGTCTGCTGCCAGGGCAGCCTTGCCGTGCAGGGGAGCATGGAGACCAAAGCCGATGATGGCGTCCAGATAGAGGTCGCAGGCTTTCAGACGCGTATCGGTGGGGTCGAAGGAAATTACACTGCCGCCGGCTTCGGTGAGACGGCGGGCCATCTCTTTGCAGTCGGGAGTCATGCGGTCGGGGTCGCCGACAAGAAAGGCCGTCGCTTCGATGCCGGCCCTCCGCAGGATACGGGCGGCGGCAAATCCGTCGCCGCCGTTGTTCCCTGCGCCGCATAAAACGGCAACGCGGGCAGGGTGCTCAAGCCCTTCGGAACGCAAAAGTGAGCTGGCCTTGTCGGCGACCGCTTGGGCGGCGCGTTCCATCAAAACGAGAGAGGGGATACCGCGATGCTCAATGGCTTCCGCATCGATCTGCCGCATTTGGCTTGCAGTTGCAGTGCGCATGAGGTTTCCTTTCATCTTGCAGTTTGGAATAGGAAAAAAGGGACGTTCGAATCAGTTGTGATCTTCAAAGAAGAGGGGCTCGTCCTCTGGCTCATCAATCCCTTCTTCCAGTTCGTCAGGTAGGACTTCCGGATCGTCAGGAGGTTTTGCCGTATCTTCAAAGCAATCTGCATCCTCTCCTTCGATCAGATTCAGCAAGGGATTGGCTTCGGCTGCGTCGCGCAGCGTGGCGAGCAGCGCATTGCCGTAGGCGCCGAGCGCCGAGAGCGCCTCGAGATGCAGAAGACGGATGTTGCAGGAGGGAAATTCCGTGAGACAGTCGTACAGCGCATCCAGGTTCCTTCCGTAGTAGAGCGGAAGGCAGAGCTCGCGGGCGAGGATGTCGTGCATCGTGTCACGGTCGGTCAAAGCGGCACAGTCGATTTGGTAGAGATTCATTTCCATACAACAACTCCATTCTCCACAACGACCTCGGTGAAGGAGGCATAGTGATCATCCGTATAGTAATAGCGTCCGTCATTTGAGAAGACGAGGCGTTTGGAGCCTCGGTTTTTGGCCCCTTCTGTATCGATATCGCACTCCGTATAGCGACGCCCCTTCACGGCGGGGAGGCTGCCCTCCCTGTTCCCGAAGAAATCTCCCCCGATCGCAGCCCCCTTCTGACAGCGTTCTACCGAGCCGCCCTGCCATCCGAGGTTTTGGGCTTCTTTTTTTGTGATATAGTTCGGCGGTAGGTGCCCGTAGGCCTCGAGATAGAGCACCACATTTTCCAGGTCATAGAAAAAACCGGCTTCATCGGGCGGGGCGGGGGATTCGGGGACAGAGTCCTCCTCACCCTCCTGACCGTCCGCGTCGGAAGAAGGGGTGTCATCGGGGGAAAGGGCGGAATCGCCGGACTCGGAAGGGCCCTCCTCCTGGGGAGACTGAGTGGAAGCGTTTCCGGGAGAAGGGGCGGGATCGGGCAATTTTCGGGCAAAACAGCCGGGCAGCGAAACGATCAGCAAAACGGCTGTGAGAAAGGCGATCAAACGCTTCATACAGCAGACTCCTTTTAAAGGAAAGGGTGGATTTCAAAAAGGGCAATGCTCTGATTTGTATTATAGAAGGGGAGAAAAAAACTGTCAATAAAGGGAAGGGTTTTGCCTCAAGAAGCAAAAAAACGATCGGCAGACCGTGGATTCCACGGCTGCCGATCAGGATTGCAAGCGGAAAAATGGGCAGAGAGCGCTTATTTGGCGCTTCCTTCGGCATATTCTTCGAGGGCGCGCTCCAGCCAGATCGAAGCGAGATCCATGGCGACATAGAGGCCCTCTTTTTCGCTTTTTTTCAAAACTCTCTGGGGAAGAGGAATGGATTCGTCGGTCAGCATCAGCATGAGCGAGATGGTTCCCGACATATCGAAGTCGCCCTCTTTGGTGGAGTTCAAAATCTGAAGCATCACCACGCAGGGGTCGGACAGGTCGCCGTAATAAATCATGTTCCCGCTGCGCACAAAGGGCTTTCCCTTATACTGGAGGAACGTGGGGGTTTGATTTGACATGCTGGTTCTCCTCTATCATCGTGATTCGGCCGAAAATTGAACGGATCGGTCTCAGCCTCAGACCCTGTTCAGTCGTTCAGATACGATTTCACCAGGATCTGCAGCAACTCATCCCGATCGATCTTACGGATCAGGGTGCGCGCATTGTTGTGGTTGGTGATATAGGTCGGGTCTTCGCTCAGAATATAGCCGACGATCTGATTGATGGGGTTGTAGCCTTTTTCGGTCAAAGAATCGTAAACCTCCGTCAGGGTTCGTTTGATCATGGCTTCCCGCTCTTTATCGACGCAGAAGGTGATGGTATTGTTGTCAGCGCTCATAGTTGCTTCACCTCACACAGCGAATTCAGACGACGACCGTCCACACCTCTCATTATATATGACAGAGACCGAAATATCAAGAAGCAACCAAAAGAAAAGCAGGAGAAGGCCGCGCAGGGACGGAAAAACAAAGCGCTCAGGAAGAGGGTTCAGTTCCACGGTTCTCCGTTCAGCCGCTTTCTCGTGAGCTCGCAGTATTCGGCAGAATTGTCGATCAGGATGAAATCACGCTGATACTTGATGGCAGAAACGGCGGTGGTTCCAGAACCGGAAAAGGGATCGAGGATGATTTTGGAATCGGTGGAGGAGATGATGCGATCGGTCAACTCGGTCGGGAAGGGCGCTGGATGGGGGTTATTCATCTCCTGCTTGATCTCCCACACGTCGCCATAGGCGTTTGCCCCCTTGGCCAGCTTGAATTTCGGTTTGGCGATCAGGTAGACGACCTCATAGGTGGGAAGAAAATAACCCGCATTGAAATTGATGCCGCCTTTGCGCCTCCAGATGAGGATCTGTCGCACCGGAAAGCCCTTCACGATCTCATGACGGTCCTGCAGCAGGCCCTTCTGCACACGCCACTTGTGATTGTAGAAAATGGCGCCGTCTTCCTTGAGGAGCCGCAACATCTGCCGCAGGCATTTTCTCTGCCACTTGCAGTATTCATCGTAGGGCATGGCGTCGTTGTGATCCTTATACCCCTGCAGCAGCGAGGCGTTTTGCCACTTGCCGCCGCGCCCGTCCTTCAGGCCGTTGCCGGAAGAGTTTTTGAGATTGTAGGGGGGTGAGGTGACGATCAGGTCGACCGATTCGGAGGGCAGTCGCCGCATCACATCGATCGCATCACCCAAAATGATGCGGTTGAGATAGTTATCCGCTTTGTCTTTTTTCAGCATCTCAGTGCTGTTGACGATTTCATACATCCCGGTTACCTCCACAGAGTGCTTCGGTGTAGCAGCGCAGCGGTTCGACTTCAAGGGTGCATCGGTTCCATCGCACAACTTTATCATATATCATATCACGCCGAATGTTCAAGAGGTTTCCGGCAAAGCCAGAGAAAAAGGGTTTTTGCTATGCCGTTCGCACTGCGTTATGAGCGGCAGGCAGGGAAAACAAAAGCGGGGACAACCGGCTGACCGCATATCTGCAGCGCTTTGGCAAAAGCAGAGAAAGCCGCACCGGACAGCATACGGCACAAGGTCTGGCATAGGGCAGGAGTAAAGAAGAGGC
>JAFRSP010000062.1 GCA_017427525.1 Clostridia bacterium | reverse complement strand
TTGAGGCGCCTGAGCGAAAAGATATCGCCGAGAGACCTTGACAAAACGCTTAAAGTCGCACAGATTGCGCAAAACTGCTAGGGAAACATCCAACATCAGGAATAGAATCCAATGAAAACGGCAAGGCTTTTGTATCAGAAAAGCCTTGCCGTTTGTTTGTAAAGCAAAAAAGGAGTGTGAAGCGTCAATGAAACGGGGAAGAATTCTTGCAGCGGCCGCGCTGCTTGCACTGCTGATGAGCGCGGCAGACGGAATGATGCGGAGCGCCGCCGCAGGACGGGAGGCGGCGGGGGAGATCGTGCGACTGCATATTGTCGCCGCTTCCGATGAGACAGAGGACCAGGCGAGAAAGCTGCAGGTGCGCGATGCGCTGGCGCAGCTGCTCTCCCCGGAGCTCTCCGACTGCCGCAACAGGGCGGAGGCGGAAGCATGGATCGCCGCGAGACTGCCGGAGATCGAAGACTGCGCACGGGAAGTTTTGAAACGGGAAGGCGCGCCTCCCGCCGTGACGGTGCGGTTGGCCACGCGCCATTTCCCGTTGCGGCGCTATGGACGGCTGACGCTGCCTGCCGGCAGCTATACGGCTCTCACCGTTACCTTGGGCAGCGGCAGGGGACACAACTGGTGGTGCGTGATGTATCCGCCGCTGTGCTACAGCGGGGACCGCCCCGAGAATGAAGAGGAAGCCATCCACTTCTTAGAGCAGCGGCTTTCCGAGGAGACGATGGACTGTCTTCTCGCAGACGGGCAAACGACCTTCCGCAGCCCGCTTTTTGAGGCGCTGCAGCGCCTTATTTCACGTGGAAGAACTCAATGAATTCCCCCAGCGGGCCCTTGCAAAAGCCGATACGGATCGGGGTGGGAGGCGTGGTGCCGAGCGCGGCGTCAGTCGCGGCCATGGTGATGGGGTAACCTGCGGCCGAGACCCGTTCCAGCAGCTCGTCCACATGCTCGGTCGAGAGCGCGAAATGATCGATTCCGCCGTGTTCTGTGCGGTCGGGAGTTCCGCTCGAGATGATTTCGAGACAGCAGTTGCCAAGGTCAACCATGGCCACATGGGTTCCGTCCGGCTTGATCCAGCTCGAGGCGACCGGCAGCTCCAGAAGATCGCGGTAGAATTGCAGCGTTGTCTCAAACTCCGCAAGATCCTTGGGTTTCAGAGAGATATGGTGCACTCCCTTGATTTTCGTCATGATCTGACCCTCCTGATCGTTTTTTTGATCTTGTGTTTTCACCGTGCCGGCAAAAGCGCCGGGCGACGGCGGATTTTGCATCAGTATACCTTCTTTTGGCAAACGATGCAACCTCCCCGCCGAAGCGAGGAGAAAGACCTTTTCAGAATCTGTAAAATTTGCTATACTAAACATTAGAAACAGTCGGCGAAGCCGCAGACTGCCTTTCTCTGTGCAGGTGCAGGCGCCGTACAGAGAAAAGTTGTTTATTTGCGAGGAAGCACGCCGGTTGATAAGAGAAGCTCTGAGAAGGTGAGTCGATGGCCCAAAAGAAGCAGACGGTGCAAACGCCTGCCGACCGTGACGAAAAACAGCGTAAGCAGCGCCTTTCCCTAGCGGGAGCGGCGGTTTTTTGGCTGCTGATTTGGCAGGCGGCCAGCCTGTGGATCGGACAGGAGATCCTGCTCGTCTCCCCTGTGACGGTTTTAAAAACACTGGGGCAGCTGATTGTGAGTCCGACCTTCTGGCGTTCGGTGGGGTTTTCCTTTGTTCGGATCGTCAGCGGATTCACACTGGCCTGGGCGCTGGGCGTGGGACTGGCGGTGGCGGCCGCCTGGAGCCCGCTGCTTCGCAAGCTGCTGACTCCTCTCACCGCGACCATCAAGGCGACGCCGGTGGCCTCTTTTATTATTCTGGCGTTGGTCTGGATCCCGTCGCGAAACCTCTCGGTTTTCATCTCTTTTTTAATGGTGCTGCCCATCGTCTATATCAACTGTCTCTCGGGCATTCTGCAGGTTGACCGGGAGCTGCTTGAGATGGCGCGCGTCTTTCGCGTTCCGCTGCGCCGTCGCCTGCTCTATATCTATCTGCCCGACGTGATGCCCTTTCTCATTTCGGCCGCCTCCGTGTCGCTCGGTCTCTGTTGGAAATCGGGCATTGCGGCTGAGGTGATCGGCCTGCCTACCGGCTCGATCGGAGAGCGGCTGTATGAGGCCAAGATCTTTTTACAGACCGGCGAGCTCTTCGCCTGGACGGTGGTGATCATCCTGGTCAGCGTCGCCTTTGAGAAGCTGGTGCTGGCGCTGCTGCGTATGCTGCAGCAGCGGCTGGAGAGGACGGTGACGCCGTGAACCGGAAGCAGACAGAGCCGGCAGAGGGAATCGTCATTCGCGGCCTCTTTAAATCCTTTGGAGACAATGCGGTGCTGCGCGACTTGAACGCCGGAATCAGGGGAGGGAAAATCACCTGCATCACAGGGCCCTCCGGCTGTGGGAAGACCACGCTGCTCTCGATTCTTTTGGGGCTTTCTCAGGCAGACAGCGGAGAGATTCTGGGAATCGAGGGGCTGCGCGCGGCGGCCGTATTTCAGGAAGACCGCCTTTGCGGAAAACTGAACGCCTTGGCGAATATCCTGCTCGTCTGCGGACCGAATGTCCGCAGGGAGGATGCCGTCGCGCTGCTGGAGCAGATGGGGATTGAGCGTTCCCACCATCTCAAGCCAGTCTGCGAGCTGAGCGGGGGAATGCGGCGCAGGGTCGCTCTGGCCCGGGCTCTGCTGGCCGAAAGCGACTGGCTCGCGCTCGACGAGCCCTTCAAAGGCCTCGACGAGCAGACCCGTCAGTTGGTGCAGCAGGAGCTTCTGCTTCACACCAAGGGAAAAACGGTGCTGCTCATCACGCATGAGGAAGAGGATATCCAGGCGCTGCAGGCCGACCGCCTGGTTCTGCCCGGCCCACTTTCATCAGCGCCGTCTTCCGTGCAGGAACCTGTGTAGAGTAGTGCACGGCCTGCCGTGGTTTTGCATGCGTCGCCTTGACACGGCAGGGGAGACCCCTTCTTTTTGAGGGCGACGGGTTGAACCGGATGCAGTTTTTTACTATAATGGAACTGACAGAGAAACGGTCGGCATGACCGGCTTTGTCGTGCAGAACAAGAAGAAGGAGCCATCCTTTGGAACCATTTGCCGAAAACGGCGGAAAGGGAGAGAGAGATGCCACTGGTTACATCAACGGAAATGTTCAAAAAGGCCTATGAGGGCGGATACGCGGTTGGCGCGTTCAACGTCAACAATATGGAGATCATTCAGGGGATCACCGAGGCGGCCGCGCAGGAAAAGGCGCCCCTGATTCTTCAGGTTTCGGCAGGAGCCCGCAAATATGCAAAGCACGTGTATCTGATGAAGCTGGTGGAGGCAGCCGTTGAGGATACGGGGCTGCCCATCTGTCTGCACCTGGATCACGGAGACAGCTTTGAGATCTGCAAATCCTGTATCGACGGCGGCTTCACCTCCGTGATGATCGACGGCTCCAAGTATTCCTTTGAGGAAAACGTTGCGCTGACCCGCAAGGTGGTGGAATATGCTCACAGCAAAGGAATCGTGGTCGAAGGCGAACTCGGCAGACTGGCCGGCGTGGAGGATGAGGTCAAGGTTTCGGCGGCCGATTCTTCCTATACCGATCCCGCGCAGGTGGAGGAGTTTGTCACCCGCACCGGCGTGGATTCCCTGGCCATCGCGATCGGGACCAGCCACGGAGCCTATAAATTCAAGCCCGGCACCAAGCCGCAGCTTCGCTTCGACATTCTGGAAGAGGTTGGAAAGCGGTTGCCCGGTTTCCCCATTGTGCTGCACGGAGCCTCTTCGGTGATGCAGGAGTACGTGGCAATCGTCAACCAGTTCGGCGGCAAAATGCCGGGTGCGATCGGCGTGCCGGAGGAGATGCTGCGTAAGGCTTCGGAGATGGCGGTCTGCAAGATCAATATCGATTCCGACCTGCGGCTGGCCATGACGGCTTCGGTGCGCAAGCACCTTGCGGAGAATCCCGAGCACTTCGATCCGCGCCAGTATCTCACTCCTGCCAGAGACGCCATTCGGGAGGTCGTGGCGCACAAAATGAGGAACGTTCTCGGCTGCTCGGGCAAGGCGTAAGAAAAGCTTCGGGCGCCCCTGTTTCGGGGCCTGAAGGCGTCGGGACAAACCCGGCGCGGAACCCCTGCAAATAACGGGATTTAAAGAAAAAAACAGGAAAAGAGCATTGCTTTTTTCCGTTTTGTGTGGTATGCTATTTGGGCCAAAATATTTCACACACCCAGGTTTGTCCCTTTCCGGTGCCGGTTTTCGGTGAAAGGGAGCCCCTGGGTGGAGGAAATAACCATGTTAAGGAGGAAACTGCAAATGTCTGTTGTGTCCATGAAGCAGCTGCTGGAATCCGGTGTCCATTTCGGGCATCAGACCCGCCGCTGGAACCCCAAGATGGCCCCCTATATTTTCACGGAGAGAAATGGGATCTATATCATCGATCTCCAGAAGACCGTGAAGAAGATCGAAGAGGCCTATAATTTTGTAAGAGACGTTTCGGCCGATGGCGGCACGATCCTGTTTGTCGGAACCAAGAAGCAGGCCGCGGATTCCATTCGGGAAGAGGCCGAGCGCTGCGGGATGTATTATGTCAATGCCAGATGGTTGGGCGGCATGCTGACCAACTTCAAAACGATCCGCCGCAGAATCGATCGTCTGACCCAGCTGCGTAAAATGGAAGAAGACGGCACGTTTGACGTACTGCCCAAGAAAGAGGTCATCAAGCTGACCGGAGAGATCGAGAAGCTGGAGAAGTTCCTGGGCGGGATCAAGGCCATGGGCAAGCTCCCCTCCGCGCTCTTCGTGGTCGATCCGCGCAAGGAGCGTATTGCGATCGCCGAAGCCAGGAATCTGGGCATTCCGATCATTGCGATCGTGGATACCAACTGTAATCCCGATGAGATCGATTATGTCATTCCCGGAAACGACGATGCGATCCGTGCCGTGAAGCTGATTTCCGGCATTGTTGCGGATGCGGTTCTTGAGGGCAAGCAGGGCGAGCAGTTTGAGCTTGAAGAAGACCTGGCTCCCGAAGAGGCTGAAGCAGGTCTGTAAAAAGACAAAAAGCGACATCCAGGGCCCCCTTTTTGACCCTGACTGCAAAATGCCCGACATGCGGGCATTTTGCGTGTGAAGGGAAGGCTGCGCTTTGGAACCCCGATGAGACAACGGAACTTGAGTATAGAGGAGGAACAACCAATGGCATTTACTGCGAAAGATGTTGCGGCTCTGAGAGAAAAAACCGGATGCGGAATGATGGACTGTAAAAAAGCCCTGACCGAGACCATTGGCGATATGGAGAAGGCGATCGAATTCCTGCGTGAAAAGGGACTGGCCGCCGCTGCGAAGAAGGCCGGCAGAATTGCCGCCGAGGGCATTGTTGCCGCCGCCGTCTGCAAAGAGAGCGGAAAAGGCGTCCTGATCGAGGTCAACTCCGAGACCGACTTTGTTTCCAAGAACCAGGATTTTCAGAATTTTGTCAAGGGCTGTGCCGAGGCTGTGATCAAGAGCGGCGCCGCCACCGTGGAAGAGCTGCTTGCCGCGCCGTTTGACGACAAGCTGACGGTGGAAGAAATGCTGCGCGAGAAGATCCTCACCATCGGAGAGAATATCAAGATTCGCCGTTTTGTCCAGTTTGAAGGCGTTCTTGAGACCTATATCCATGGCGGCGGCCGTATCGGCGTCATGTGCGCGTTCGATACCGACTGCGCCGACAAGCCCGGCTTTACCGAGTTTGCCAAGGATATCTGCATGCAGATCGCGGCTGCCAACCCCAGCTACCTCTGCAAGGAGCAGGTGCCGGAAGAGGTCATCGAGAAGGAGAAGGAGATCCTGACGGCTCAGGCCATCAACGAGGGCAAGCCTGCCAATATTGCGCAGAAGATGGTCATGGGCAGAATCGGCAAGTTCTATAAAGAGAACTGCTTGGTCGACCAGGCCTTTGTCAAAGATCCTGACCAGTCGGTTGCCAAGCACACGGCGGCGGTCGCCAAGGAGCTGGGCGGAAAAGTCGAGATTCTCAAGTTCGTCCGCTTTGAGAAGGGTGAGGGACTCGAGAAGAGAAGCGATGATTTCGCCGAGGAAGTCGCCAAGATGGCAGGTAAATAAATCCTCTTTATCGGGAATACCAATCCCCCCGAGACAGCTTTTGAAGCGTCTCGGGGGGATTTTTTGCACGGAAAGAACAGAAAATCGGTTTTCTGACGCCAGGGGTGCGGGAAAAGTGACTGCACGAGCTGAGAAGGCCTCTGAAAGAGAAAAGCTGCCGTTCAGAGATTACAAGGGATTTATTTCACCCCGGAATCGAGGATCTGCGCTTCGGCCTTTTCGCAATCGAGCAGGATTCGAGCGCCATAGGGGAGGGTCACCATCGGTTCGTTGTGGCCAAAGCTGCCATTTGTGAAAACGGGAAGCTGCTCCAAATCGAATTCGGCGAGCACGCGGCGAATAGCCGCATGATATTCCGTTTGATACTGTTCCTGAAAGGGCTTTCCAAAGAGGATGCCGGCAGACTGTTCCAGAATCCCACAGGCGCCATAGTTTCTCAGCCAGTAGGTAAAGGTATTCACGGCAGGGGTTTCCTCACTGGTTTCGAAGAAGAGAACCGCACCGGCGAGCTCGTCGGGTTCCGGCCAGATTGCAGTGCCTTTTGCCATCTCAAGTACGTCCATGCAGCCGCCCCACAGACGGCCTACAGCCCTTCCGCGCCCCTGGAGCACCTGATAAGAGGCATTGGGAAGCATGGTTTTTGAAAGGGTGCGATTCTGCTCTGTCCAAGCAAGATAGTCGCCTGTCCATTGAGAGGAGCAGGGTAGGGAGCCGATGGGAGACGGCTCGAAGAGGGCGCGTTTCACATAGTCCAGTGTGAAGGGGTAGACGGCGTTGTTCTCCGCGAATTCTGCCAGAATCGAGGGGCCGTAAAAGCTGGTGAACCCGGCCTTTGCACAGATGAGGTGCGTGATGGTGCTGTCCGAATAGCCGAGGAAAACCTTGGGGTTTTCGGCGATGACAGAAAGGTCCAGATAGGGGAGAAGACGAAGGCTGTCGTCGCCGCCGATGCAGGTGAAGATTCCCTTGATCGAAGGGTCCGAAAAGGCCTGCATAAGGTCGCTTGCCCGGTTTTTCGGGCTGTGATAGAGAGCCTCCGACCCGTCGAGCGTGTGCGGCATTTCCAGCACCTGCAGGCCAAGCAGCTGCTCCAGTCTGTGCTTTCCCAGCTCGTAACGCCATCGAAGCTCAGGGTCTCCCGCTCCGCCCCACGAGAGGCTGACGGTCGCCACACGATCTCCCGGCCTCAGCCGATCCGGTTTTTTCAGCTCCCGCATATTTGATCGCCCCTTTCATCCTGTATCCATTATAGCAAAACAGGGGTAGGAAAGTCAATCCGGCGAAGCCGACCCTGCTGTGGGGAGAGAGCTCAGGAAAAGAAGAACCTCAGTCTGCTTTGAACCCGACAGGTGCCTGAAAACTACAGACATAAAGAGTATCGAAGGATTTCGATTGGGATCATCCTCAAAGGCAGAGGCCCCACAGGGGTCTCTGCCTTGGTTACCGGTTTTTCCGTTTCCGATTGGCTGACTGATTTTCGGCTGAATCGAATGCGGGGTTGAAGGCATAGAAGTTTTTGCTGTTCAGATGATCCTGTGTGATGCTGAGCGCGTCGCCGAATCGCTGGAAGTGTACGATTTCACGCTCCCGCAGAAAGCGGATGGGATCGAGCACATCGGGGTCGTCTACCAGACGCAGGATGTTGTCATAGGTCACGCGTGCCTTTTGTTCTGCCGCAAGGTCCTCTACCAAATCGGCGATAGGGTCGCCCTTTACGGCAAAATATTTGGCGTCAAAGGGGACTCCGCTTGCGGCTACCGGATAGACTCCGGTGGTATGATCGACAAAATAGGTGTCGAATCCGCTGGCCTTGATCTCGTCGATCGAGAGGTTGCGTGTGAGTTGATAGACAATGGCCGCAATCATCTCGGAGTGAGCCAGTTCTTCCGTGCCGATATCGGTCAGAATCCCGACCGTTTTATCATAGGGCATGGAGTAACGCTGGTTGAGGTACCGGGTTGCGGCGCCGAGTTCGCCGTCCGGGCCGCCCAACTGCGTGATAATGATCTGAGCGGTTTTGGGATTGGGGGTTTTGATGTGAACGGGGTATTGCAGCTTTTTATCATAGGACCACATGCTTAGTTCTCTCCTTCCCACGGCCAGGGGCCGTCAACCCAAGTCCAGCGGTCGCCGGAGGTGGCGGCCTCGGAATTTTGCATCAGAGGGCCGAAAGCCATTTCATATTCACACACGGCCTGCCTGAGGAGATTGTGCTGCCGATTATAATATGCGATGGCTTTTTCGTTGTCAGGATGTCCATCCAGATAGAGGGCGGCTTCATTGAGCGCAAAAGCGTGATTTTGTACCTGACGCATCAGTTTGGCGCGATCAGTCATCTCTGTCGACCTCCTCTCCAACCCAGGGTTTATCAAGCTCGGGAAACAGGGTGCCGCGCTGCAGCGCAAGAGACGGGTCGTAGATCGCACCCCAGATCTGATTCGGGGAATAGACCATGGCAAGCGGGATGCCGGTCAGCCCATTGCCGCGGTTGCCGCCGGTTCCCACGGCAGCACGGTTTCCCGCAATGCTTCGAGCGGAGTTGGAGCTCTCTCCCCAGTTTGGGAGAGAAGCCGAATCATTCATCATAATACTGCACTCCTTATCGCTTAGGATGGGGGCGTTTTGCCCTTATTACAACATATACAATGCGACAAAATCTGTGACATAGCGCTGAGAAGAAAGGGGGAGGAGGCTTTTGCTTATTTCCCCGGCGGTTTCACACGAAAAAGGAGAAAATGCAGATTAAGAGGGGATTTCAAATCGACAAAAAATGAAAAATAGGGTGTTCCATCCGGGTTTGAAATATGCTATAATATTTTCGTTTATTAAATAATAGAAAGGGGGGAGAACGACCGATGGGAATCGGTCGTTTGTACGCAGATGGAACAGGATAGAAAACCGGCGGATTATCCGGCTGCGGAACCTCAGTCAACCGAGGAAGAGCAGATGCAGACATCAGGGGAGCTCCCAAAACAGGAAGCTCCCACTGTCAAAGCAAAGATGATCCGAACCACGCTCGACGATCTCCCGGCGGGAGAGAGGGGCGAGTATGATGAATTCAAGGTTCGAGGGCCAAACCCCCTCCCAAACGGGGTAACCTCGAAGATGCTCTATCGCGATGTTGTCCGGATCGCATGGCCGTCTTTTGTCGAGATGATGCTGATGCAGCTCACCTCCATGGCCGACCTCATGATGGTCGGCAGGCTGGGTCCGTGGGCGATTTCAGCAGTGGGTCTCACCACGCAGCCGAAATTTTTGCTTTCCACCGCATTCATGTCGCTCAATGTGGGAAATATGGCTCTGATTGCCCGCAACCGCGGAGCGGGAAAGCAGGAAGAAGCCAAGCTGGTATTGCGGCAAGCCGTGCTGTTAAATGTGTCGCTCAGCTTCATTTTGGCGATTATTGGCTATTTTTACGCTGAAAAGCTCATCCTTTTCATGGGTGCTGCTGATGCGCAGACCCTCAAGGGCGGCACAGATTATTTCAAGATTCAAATGATCGGCGTGCTCACGGTGTCGCTCACCACGACCATCACCAATGCATTGCGTGCAGTGGGAGACAGTCGAACGTCCATGCGCTATAACGTCACGGCCAATGTGGTCAACGTGATTTTCAACTACCTTTTGATCTATGGACATTTTGGCTTCCCCAGACTCGAAGTCGTCGGCGCCTCCATCGCCACGGTGTTCGGTCAGTTCTGCGCGATGTGCATGGCGCTCCGCGCGATTCTGAGAAAGAATCAGTATGTCCGGCTGGAGCTCAAGAAAGGCTTTAAGCCCCATGGGCCCACGCTGCGCAATATTTTTGCGATTGGAATGCCCGCCATGATCGAGCAGCTTGTGATGCGCGCCGGTATCATTATCTACGCCAAGACGGTTGCCACTCTCGGCACCGTGATGTTGGCGGCACATCAGGTCTGCATGAACATCCAGGCCCTGACCTTTATGAACGGCCAGTCTTTTGCCGTTCCCGCGACCTCGCTGGTGGGTCAGAGCCTTGGCAAACACCGCAGCGATATGGCCATCAATTATTCCAAGCGCGTTCAGCGGTTGGGTATGTGGGTGTCGGTCTGCATTGCGGTGGTCATCTTCTGCTTCCCCAAGTTCCTGATTGGGCTCTATACCGATGAGGCGGCCATTTTGGATATCGGCGCCGTTGTGCTCCGTATGGTTGCTCTGATCCAGCCGCTGCAGGCGTCGCAGTTTATTCTCGCCGGCGCGATGCGCGGCGCAGGCGATACCAAATTCACGGCAATGGTCACCTTTATCACCGTGCTTCTGGTGCGTCCGGTTATCGCAATTTACACCATCACCGTACTGAAGTGGGGCCTGGTGGGCGCCTGGGTCGCTATGGTCGCCGACCAGCTCATGCGCACCCTGCTCATCTTCCTGCGTTACAACTCCGGAAAATGGAGATTCTCCTATCAGCAAAAGTAAGAAGTCTTTCAGATAAACCGGTTTGATTCTTTTGCACCGAACATAAATAAGGCCACCCGCC
>JAFRSP010000061.1 GCA_017427525.1 Clostridia bacterium | reverse complement strand
GTTTTATTTCCATCACCACAGGTAGTGCGCGTGTGTTTCGGCACAGGCGCTGCTTTCCTGTGCCTGTGAGGATGCCCTGTGAAACCGGCGATTCCTTCAGCCACAGAAGGAATCGCTTTTTGTTTCTCACGGCCGGAGTCCCTCCCTCCCGCACGGAGGGGCTCCGACCGCGCCCCCTTTGCCGCAGCGTCTGCGGCAACACTTCAACTGCAAGGAGGAATCCCCATGTCAGACCTTGAGAAGGTCCGCAGCCTGGTCGCCGAGAATTTTGACGAAGCCGTTCGTCTCGGCCGCGAGATCTGGGAATACGCGGAGCTTTCCTATGAAGAAGTCCGTTCGGTCGCCGCGCTCACCGCCGCGCTGGAAAAAGAGGGCTTTACCATCAAGACCGGCGTGGCCGATATGCCGACCTGCTTCACTGCCACCTTCACAAACGGCGAGGGCGGCCCTGTGATCGGTCTGCTCGGCGAATACGACGCGCTGGACGCGCTGAGCCAGGCGCCGGCCTGTCCCGAAAAAACGCCGCTCGTCCCCGGCGCGCCGGGCCACGGCTGCGGCCACAACCTGCTGGGCGCGGGCTGCTATTCCGCCGCCGTTGCGCTCAAGGAGTATCTGGTGCGCGAAAACCGTGCCGGCACCGTGATCTATTTCGGATGCCCCGCCGAGGAGGGCGCAGGCAGCAAGCAGTTCATGGCCCGCGCCGGCTGCTTCGACGGTGTGGACTTCTGCATCTCCTGGCACCCCGGCACCGTCAACCAGGTGACCGACACCGGCGCCATCGCTATCATGGGTGCCAATTTCGCCTTTGACGGCATCGCCTCCCATGCAGGCGGCGCGCCCCACCTCGGCCGCTCGGCGCTCGACGCCGTGGAACTCATGAACGTGGGCGTGAACTATCTGCGCGAGCACATGATCGACTCTGCCCGCATCCACTATGCCTACACCGACGCAGGCGGCACCGCCCCCAACGTGGTGCAGGCGCATGCCGTGATCAAATACGAGGTGCGCGCCCCCAAGGTGGCCCAGATGATGGAGCTCTTTGAGCGGGTTGCGCGGGTTGCCAAGGGCGCCGCCATGATGACCGACACCACCCTGAACTATCAGGTCTCGATGGCCTTCTCGGACTACACTCCCAACAAGGCGCTGGCCGCCGTAATGGATCGCGCCCTGCAGGACGTCGGCGCGCCCGCGTGGACCGAAGAGGACTATGCCCTCGCCGCCAAATTCCTCAATACCTACAACGAGACCACGATGGTGGAGATCCGTCGCTCGCTGGCCGAGACCTTCCCCGACGCCGATATCGATGAGCTGGTGAAAAAGCCGCTGCACAGCGGCGTGATCCCCTTCAACAAAAACGAGACCCGCTACCGCGCCGGCTCCACCGACGTGGGCGACGTGGGCTATGCCGTCCCCACCGTCACCCTCACCACCGCGACCGCCTGCCTCGGCAACGTCGGCCACTCCTGGCAGAACACCGCCTTTGCCGCCTCCGAGATCGGCAACAAGGGCATGCGCGCCGCCGCCGAGGCCATGGTGCTGACCTGCGTGCGTCTGCTCGACGACCCCGACACCGTTGCCGCCGCCAAGGCTGAGCTGCTGCTCAAAAACGGTGGGGCCTATGAGTGCCCGCTGCCCCCGGAGGCTACCCCGCCGATCGGCCGGTATTGATAGGCTTTTCTCACACGAAACGATCCACCAACCTTGCAAGAAGGGAGAGGGCGCGCAGAGCGCGCCCTCTCCCTTCGATTTTTTTCGGCTGAATCTCGATCTTTGCGCTCGGCTTTTTCCCATCGGGAAAGCAGCTTTTTTGCGTATCGTGTTCCCTGTCGCCGCCTGCCGCTCCCCTGCAGGGGGCAAAAAGACCGCGGGATTATGCCTTCACCGCCCCGGCCGCTGCTTCGGCAAAAGAGTTATCCACCACCTCTTCAAACGGGACCCGCTGCTCCAGCTCGCCCGCCTGCTCCATGATGTCCTGGAGCCGGTCGAAGGCGCTCTGCTTCATCACGGGCGTATCGTTCCAGGCGTCGATCTCCTTGTGCCGCTGGGTCGCGGCGGTCAGCAAATCGAGGTCGCTGTCCGGGAAAAAGGGTTCGATCACGGCGGCGATCTCGGCCGCCGAGTGTTCCTTCACCCACTCCTGCCCGCGGGCCACGGCCCGGGCAAATCGGCGCGTCAGATCGGGGTGGCTCTCCAAAAAACTCTTTGCGGCAAAATAGGCCGTGTAGGGCACCTCACCCGCCTCTGCACCGATCGAGGCCAGGATATATCCCTGTCCCTGCATCGCAACCTGCGAGGCGGTGGGCTCAAAGAGCGCCACATAGTCGCCCGTGCCGCCGGTGAAGGCCCCCGCCATCATGTTGAACTGGATGGAGGAATCCACCGTGAGATCCACATTCGGCGTAAGTCCCTTGCTGCGCAGCAGATATTCCAGCGTCATGAGAGGCACCCCGCCGGCGCGGCCGCCGATGAGATAGCTGCCGGCCAGCTTCTCCCAGGAGAAATCGTCATCGGGAGTCCGTCCCACCAAAAAGGCTCCGTCCCGCTTGGTCAGCTGGGCAAAGACCACGCAGGGATCGGCACGGCCTTCGTTCCACACATAGATGGCGGCCTCCGGCCCCGCAAGCCCGATCTCGGCCCCGCCGCTCAGCACGGCGGTCATCACCTTGTCGGCGCCGCCGCCGTTGGTCAGCTCAAGCGCGATCCCCTCCTCTTCAAAGAAGCCGAGCGCCATGGCGGCATACTGCGGCGCGTAAAACACCGAATGGGTGACCTCACACAGCGAAAGGGTGACAAGTTCCCTCTCCGGCTGCGTGACGGCGCTCTCCTGCGGCGCCGCTTCCGGCTGCGTCTGGGTCGGACTCGTCTCCTCTGCCTGCCGTGCGCAGCCGATCATTCCTGCAGCCAGCCCCGCTGCCAGCAGCAGCGCGGCCCCTCTCTTTACCCTGTTTCTCATACGCATCCCTCCGAAGCTTGATTATGCCGCAAGCATGGCCGCCGTGATCCGCTTTTCCAGCCACACCACGCCCAGATACATCACAGCCGCAAGCGCCCCCAGGATTATCACCGAGGCCATCACCAGGTCGAGCCGGAACACCTGCCCGCCATAGACGATCAGATATCCGAGACCCGCGCGGCTGACGAGGTATTCCCCCACGATCACCCCCACCCACGAGAGGCCCACGTTGACCTTCAGGGCGTTGACCAGGGCGGGGAGATTGGAGGGCGCCACCACCTTGAAGAAGACCTGCCGGCGGCTTCCCCCCATGCACTCGACCAGACGGATCTTGTCGGGATCGGTTCGGGAGAATCCGTGATAGACCTCGAGCACGGTCGTGATGAGGCTGACGGCCAGCCCCATCACAATGATGGCCCCCACGCCAGGCCCCATCCAGACGATGAAGATCGGCCCCAGCGCGATCTTGGGCAGGCTGTTGAGCACCACGAGAATGGGCTCCATGACCCTGGCGAACCGCGGCGTCCACCACAGCAGCATGGCGATGGCGGCGCCCAGCCCCGTACCGAGCAGGAATCCCGCCACCGTTTCCATACAGGTTATGACGATATGGGGCAAAAGGTTCCCCTGCCGCGCCAGCCGCAGCGTGGCGGCCGCAATGCGGGAGGGGCTGCTCATGAGAAAGGGGTCGATCAGGCCGGCGGCGGCGCAGATCTCCCAGAATGCAAAAAATGCGAGGATCAAAACCAGCCGCCAGAGGGCGATTCTTTGCCCCTCTCTCCTGCGGGCGGCCAGCCAGTCGAGGCGCTCCGGGGAGAGGGCTTCGGTTTGCTTCATGTGAGCTCCAGCTCCTTCCAGATCAGATTGAACCACTCATGGAATTCAGCGCTGTCCCGCCGCTGTGCAGGGGTGAGCCCCCTGGGGAGGATCTCGTGGATCGCCCGGACCACGGCGGGACGCGCGCTGAGTACGATCACCCTGTCCGACAGGGCGACGGCTTCTCCGATGTCGTGGGTCACCAGCAGGGCAGTGGCCCCCTCCCTACGCAGGATCTCGCGGATATCCCCCGAAACGGCGAGACGGGTCTGGTAGTCGAGAGCGGAAAAGGCCTCGTCGAGCAGCAGCAGAGAGGGAGAGGGCACCAGCGTGCGGATCAGCGCGGCCCGCTGCCGCATCCCGCCCGAAAGGCTGCGCGGCGTTGCGCGGCGAAACTCCCCAAGCCCATAGGTCTCGAGCAGCCGGCGGGCGCGGGCCCGCTCCTCTTCTCCGACCTTCCCTCGCAGCTCGGGCCCCAGCAGCACGTTCTGTTCGATGGTGCGCCATTCAAACAGGTGATCGTGCTGAAACATATATCCCACGCTGCCGTTTCCCCGCTTCACCGGATCTCCCCCGACCGTGGCGGTTCCCCCCGAGGGAGAGATCAGCCCCGCCAGAATCGAAAGCAGGGTGGATTTTCCGCATCCCGAGGGGCCGACCAGGCTGACGAACTCCCCCTGCTCCACTGTGAAGGAGAGGTCACGAATGGCCTCAACCTCCCCCTCCTCGGTTTGATAGCGGTGCGAGATCCGCTTCAGCTCCATCAGCGGCGCGGGTTTTTTCAGTTCTTCTTGCACGGTTTTCTTCGTTCCTTCCTGCGCCTTCCGCCGGTGGGCGGCAGGCGCTTGGTTGTTCTTTCATTCCAGTATATGGGGCGCGGCGGAATGCGGTTCCCTTTCGCTTGGCGCTTGCAAACGGGGATGGAGCTTAGTATAATGAAACCATCCCCCAACGCTGTACGGCGGGCCGCGCGGCCCTGTGCTGCCGCCCCTGAAAGGAGACCGCTCATGAAATTGCTCATTGCCTCCGATCTGCACGGAAGCGTCCCCAGCTGCGAAGCGCTGCTCAACCGCTACGAAGCTGAGGGAGCCCGCCGCCTGCTCTTTCTCGGAGATCTGCTCTATCACGGCCCGCGCAACCGCCTGCCCGACGGATACGATCCCAAAAGGGTGATCCCCCTGCTCAACGGCATGAAGCGGCATCTGCTGTGCGTCCGCGGCAACTGCGACGCGGAGGTGGATCAGATGGTGTTGGAATTCCCCATTTTGTCCGATTCGCTGCTGCTCGAGTTCGACGGGCGACGCATCTTCGCAACCCATGGCCATATCTACAACAAAGACAATCCTCCCGCCCTCTGCGAGGGCGACGTGCTGCTGCACGGCCACACCCACATTCCCGTTTTACAGCGCCTGGAATCCTTCACGCTGCTCAACCCCGGCTCGGTCACCCTCCCCAAGGGCGGCTGTGAGAAGAGCTATATGATCTACGAAAACGGACTTGTCACCTTGAAAAAGCTAACCGGGGAGCCCATCGAAGAGCTGGTGCTCTGAGTCTCCCCTTCTCGGTTCCCTACACCTCATACAGGTCATACAGGAAGGAGGCGCAGCCCTTGTCTATCCATTTTCAGCTCTCTCAGGGAGAGGCCTGGTTCCCCGTGCCTGCCAGCGTGCTTCCCCATCTCCAGGAAGCCACGGCCGAAGAGCTGCGCATCCTTCTGCTGCTGCTCCATCTCGGCCGCTCTGCCACACAGGAACTCGTCTGCGAGCGCCTCGGCGTCACCGAGACGCAGCTGGCCGCCGCCGTGGAGCGCTGGCTGGATCGGGGCGTTTTCTCGATGGAGGGCCGCTTTGTCGTGCTGACTCCGCCGCAGCCACCGCTGGGAAAGCCCGTCCTGCTGCCGAAGACGGGAACCCGCCGCCCCACCTACGGACTGGACGCCGTCTCGTCCGAGCTCGATAAAAACCCCCCTCTCCGATCGGCACTGCGCGCGGCCCAGACCATCCTCAACCGTCAGTTTTCCCAAACCGAGTATGAGGTGCTCTATTCTCTCTATGACTATTACGGGCTGCAGCCCGAGACCATCCTGCTGCTCATGAGCTGCTGCGTGGAACGGGGCCGCACCTCGCTCAAGGCCATCGAGAGCATGGCCGACGAATGGCACCGCCGCGGCATCGTCACGCCGGACGAGGCTGAGGCCTTTCTGGCAGACGAGCGGCGGCGCAGCGGCGCGCAGACCATGGTGCGCCGTCTCTTCGGGCTGGGCGACCGCCGCCTGACCCCGAAGGAACAGACCTATATCGCCCGCTGGACCGAAACCTTTTCCTTCGGCGAGGAGCTGCTCGACGCGGCCTACAACCGCTGCGTCGACGCCACCGGCAAGCTCTCCTTCGCCTATATCGATGCGATCCTGACCGCCTGGCACGCCAAGGGGCTGACCACGGCCGAGCAGGCGCTGGCCGAACCCGCGCCGCCCCGCCGCTCCGGCAAAAAGAAAAAAGCGCAAGAGCCGAGCTCTGATTCCAAGAGCTCCATGCAGGAGTTTTCCGAATGGGCCTTCCGCGCAATCTATGCCGATGGGGCAGAGTCTGCGCCGCAAATCCCTTCCGAAGGGCTGGATTTCGCTGCCGATGATCGGCCTCTTTCCGCATCTTCGCCGCAGCGGCGGGAGGACGCCGCCCAACCGGAGCCCCCTTCTCCGCAAGGAAGCACGGGGCCCAAATCAGAGGAGGAAGGATCATGATCGTGCGAAAAGAGCTGCAGCAGGCGGCCGACCGGCTGATGGAGCAGCGCAGGCAGCAGGCCGAAGAGGAGCTGCGCGCCCGGCGCGACGGGCTCTACCGTCACTGTCCCAAGCTGAAAGACCTGGAACAGGAGCAGGCTGGACTGCTGGCCGAGCTGACCGCCCTTGCCCTGCATAAGCGCTCCGGCGATCCCGCCGCCCTGCGGGCGCGCTGCGCCGCGATCGACCGGCAGCGCACCGCCCTGCTCGAAGAGCTGGGATTGCAGGCCTCCGACCTCTCCCCCCGCTATGCCTGCCCTATCTGTCAGGATACCGGCTTTGTCGAAGGACGCCCCTGTTCCTGCTACCTCGCGGCGCTGCGCCGTCTCTCGTATGAGCACTCCCCCATGGGGGCGGCCCTGCGGGATCAGACCTTTGAAACCTTTGATTTGGCCAGATACAGCGACCGGCCGGACGATCGCTTCGGCCTTTCACCCCGCCGCGTGATGGAGAAAAACCTCCATATCGCCAAAGACTTCGTCGCCTCCTTTCCAAACGGGGGGCGCAGCCTGCTCTTTACAGGGCCTTCGGGCCTCGGGAAGACCCATCTCTCCTCCGCCATCGGCGGCGAGCTGGCGGCCCGCGGCTTCCACGTGGTCTACGAGATGGCCCCCACCCTGCTGCAGCGGCTGGAGGATGTGAAATTCGGCCGCGCCGAGCCGCAGGACGAGGAGCGCATCTGCGACCTGCTGATCGTGGACGATCTGGGCAGCGAATATATCACCGCCTTTTCCACCGCCGCCCTCTTCTCTCTGCTGGCCGAGCGGCTGGTGCAGAGCCGCTCCACCATCGTGAGCACGAATTTTGTCCCTGCCGAGTTGGAGGAGGCCTATTCCAAGAAGCTGGCCTCCCGCCTGTGTTATGAATATGAAACCCTCTACTTCGTGGGGGAGGATGTGCGCAAACGCGATCGGCAGTCGAAGATCCGAGACGGTCGGTAGGCCCTCCTCCGGCGGGACATCCCTTGTTATTCTTTCCCGGCCGCAGCGCTGCCGCGCTGCGGTCGGGGTTAAACCAGTCAGGAGGAATTCTCATGCAAGAACCAATCAAGGTCAAAATCGAAATGGAAGACGGCGGCGTGATGCAGGCCGAGCTCTATCCCGACATCGCCCCGGCCACCGTGGAGAACTTTCTGGGTCTGGTGGACGCCGGCTTTTACAACGGGCTGACCTTCCACCGCGTGATCGCGCGCTTCATGATTCAGGGCGGCTGCCCCAGGGGCGACGGCACCGGCGGCCCCGGTCATACCATCGTAGGCGAGTTTGATCAAAACGGCCATCCCAACCCCCTCAAGCACAAAAGAGGCGTGCTCTCCATGGCCCGCACCAGCGATCCCAACTCGGCAGGAAGCCAGTTTTTCATCATGCATGCCGATTCTCCCCGTCTTGACGGGGCCTATGCCGCCTTCGGCAAGCTGACCGACGGCTTCGACGTGCTCGACCGGCTGGCCCTCTGCAAGACCGATTGGAGAGACCGCCCCTCCACCCCGCTTGTGATTCGGAGCATCACCCGCGCCTGAGCCGGCGGCGTCCTTTCTTTTGCAGCACGGAAAAACTCCCGCCTTTGTGAAGACGAGTCCTCTCGTCCGCACAACAAGCGGGAGTTTGTTTTTGGAGTGCGGTTTTTTCAGCAAGGGCCGCGCCCTTTTTGGGGGCCCTGCACCTCAGCGGGAAACCTACAGCTTCAGATCTCCTTCGCGGATCCAACCCCTCCTGCGCAGCGGAACCGAGATCAGCCAGGTCAAAACGGCCGGGAGCACAAAGCTGATCAGGATCAGCGCCGCCCAGTCCATCCCCGTCACGGGGCCGCGCAGACCGGCGGCAATGTCGCTCACCCAGCCGGTATAGGTGCCGATCTGTCCCACCAGGCCGCAGGTTCCCATGCCGGAGGCAATGGGCGGCCCGTTCATCTCAAAGCGGAACAGACAGGTCGCGATGGGGCCGGTGATGGCGGAAGCGAGGGTCGGCGGGATCCAGATCCTCGGATTCTTCACGATGTTGCCCATCTGCAGCATGCTGGTTCCCAGCCCCTGCGACAGGATGCCGCCCCAGCCGTTTTCGGGGAAGCTCATCACGGCAAAGCCCACCATCTGCGCGCAGCAGCCCGCCACGGCGGCGCCGCCCGCAAGCCCGGTCAGCCCCAGGGCAAAGCAGATGGCGGCGCTCGAAATGGGCAGGGTCAGGGCCATGCCGACCACCACCGAGATGACGATGCCCATCAGGAGGGGACGCTGCACCGTGGCCCAGCGGATGATGGCCCCGACGCTGCTCGCCGCGGCTCCCACCGAGGGAGCCAGCAGCATGGAGAGGCCCACGCCGACCGTCAGGGTCACAAAGGGGGTCACCAGAATGTCCACCTTGGTCTCTCCGGAGACCGCCTTGCCGAACTCGGTCGCCACGGCGCTCATCAGCAGCACGGCCAGCGGGCCGCCGGCGCCGCCCAGCACGTTGGCAGACGCCCCCACCGTGACCATCGAGAAGAGCACCAGAGGCGGCGCGCCCAGCGCCCGCGCGATGGCGATCGCCATGGCCGCGCCCACCACCTCGGCGGATTTCGCAAATTTCCCGACCTCAGAGAAAAAGACGATTCCGGTCTGGGTTCCCAGCGTGTCCAGAATCGTGCCCATGAGCAGCGAGGCAAAAAGGCCCTGCGCCATGGCTCCGAGCGCGTCGATCCCATATCGTTTGGCCGAAAACACGATGTTTTTCCGCGCCAAAAAGCTCTGTTTCTTTTGTTCAGGATTCATGTCGTCCTCCTCCTGTACTGTATTCATGTACCGCAGGATACCTCTTTATCATACTTCTTTTTTCTCCGGCATACAAGGGGAATCGCCGATTTTCTCTCTTTCTTTTGCCGGCGCTTCCTCTACAGCGTCGGCCGATCGTTTTTGGCCTGCGCCGTCCATCCGCAGCCGATTGACGAATCTTTCTCCCCCTGCTATAGTGAAACCAGCCGCCGCGCTCTGCAAAAGAGAAAATAAGCCCGTTTCTCCCCCTCCGACGCGCGCCGCGGCCGCTGATTTCCCGCATCCCTTTTCGAAGACCGTTTGAAAGGAGCTTCCTATGAAGCGAGGCCTTTTTCTCTATTTTCTGGGCTTTTCCCTCTTTCAGCTCCTGGCCGTCACCCTGCTCCCCCTCGACGCGGCTATGCTGCGTATCCTCCATGCAGGGCTGCTGCTGGCCGGAGCCTTTTTCCTCTGGGAGGGACCCCGTCCCCTCGCCGTGGGCGGGGGACTGCTCTCGCTGGCCGTCTATGCCGGGCTGCTGCTGCGGTGGCGCCCGGTTGCCCTCTCGGGCGGCGTAACAGGCCCCGCCGAGCTGCTGCTCGCGGCCCTCGCCCTGCTCTGTCTGCTGGCCGCCGGCCTGATCTGTTCCCCTTCGCTGACGCTGCTGGCAGGCATCTTTCTGCTTTACAACTTTGCCGGCCCCCTGATTCCCGGCCTCTTCGGCCACGCCGGCTTTTCGCTGCGCAGGGTGCTGCGCTTCTTCTTCTGGGGCACCCAGGGCGTCTTCGGCACGGGAGCGGGGGTGTCTTCCACCTATCTGTTCACCTTTGTGCTGTTCGGCGCGCTGCTGCGCACGGGGGGCTTTCTCGACCTGGTCAACGATCTGGCCCTGAGAGTCGTGGGCAAAAGCCGGGGCGGCGCCGCCAAGATCGCGGTGCTCTCCTCGGCGCTGCTGGGCACCGTCAACGGCTCGGCCGTGGCCAACGTGGCGGCTACCGGCTCCCTCACCATCCCCATGATGGAGCGCAGCGGCTATCCCAAGGAGCTTGCCGCCGCCGTAGAGGCCGCCGCCTCCACCGGAGGGCAGTTCATGCCGCCCGTCATGGGGGCGGTGGGCTTTGTGATGGCGGAGCTTCTCGGCGTGCGCTACACCGCCGTGATGGCGGCCGCCCTGCTGCCGGCCCTGCTCTTTTACGGAGCGCTGCTGCTGGCCGTGGACCTTCAGGCCCGTCGGTTGGGGCTGCGGGAGGTCGAAGACTCGGCCTCTGCGCCTCTTTCGGGGCGGCTGCATCTCCTGCTGCCGCTGCTCCTGCTGGTCGGCCTCATGGCGGCCGGCTACACGCCGCTCTATTCTTGCGTGGCCGCCGCTCTTTTGACCCCTCTGGTCTCGTCTCTGCGGGCAGGGACCCGGCGCTCTCCCTCCGCCTGGCTGGAGGCGCTGGCCGAGGGCGCGCGCAGCGCCGTCACGGTCGGGGTCAGCTGCCTCATCATCGGGCTCATCATCGGCACCGTCACCCTCACCGGCGTGGGACTGACCGCCGGCTCCGCCCTGCTCCGGCTGGCAAATGCGGGCCGCCTGCTCTCCTGCGGACTGGCCGCCGCCCTGCTCTGCCTGCTGCTGGGCACCGGCGTGCCCGGCGTCGCGGCCTATGTGATCGTCTCGGCCGTGGCGGCCCCCGCGCTGGTGCAGGCCGGCGCGCCCGTTTTGGCCGCGCACCTCTTCTGCCTCTTCTATGCCTGCCTTGCCAACCTCACCCCGCCGGTCGCCATCAGCGCCGTCACAGCCGCGGGGATCGCCGGCGCGAACCGCACCAAAACGGCCCTTCACGCCCTGTCGCTCGCCCTGCCGGGGCTTGTGCTTCCCCTCTGCTTTCTCCTGCGGCCGGCCCTTTTGCTGGGACTGGCCCCCTTCGGAACAGTCTGCCTCGCGCTGCTCCCGACCCTGCTGGGCGTGGCCCTTCTCACCTGCGCCTGTCAGGGCTGGTGCTTCGGCCCCTGTCCGCTCTGGAGGCGTCTCCTCCTCTTTCTCGGCGCGGGGTTCCTGCTGTTCCTGCCCCTGCCGTGACCTCTCCCCTTTCTGCGCGGGAGGCGCGTCTCTGCGGAAGGCGGCCTGCGGCCCTCATTTTTTTCGCAAAAATCCCCGCCTGGCGGAGTTTTTCTTTAAATCCCCTTGCAACTGTCTGCAAGACATGATATAATGCACAGTACACGTTATACGGCTATTTGTTTTCAAATCTGATATTGTTTTGTTTGGAGGATCAACATCGTGAGCACTTCGATCACCGTCGCCTGTGTCGTTCAGCTGCTGCTGGCACTGGCTGTTACCGCCTTCGTTATGATGCAGGAGGGCAATGAGCGCGGTTTGGGCGCCATCTCCGGCGGAGCGGATACCTTCTTCGGCCGAAACGGGGCCTCGACCCCGCAGGCGCGTCTTCGCAAAAACACAACCTGGCTCGGCATCGCTTTTATCGTGGCAACCATCGTGCTCTATGTGATGGTGTCGATGGCCTAACGTCTTTCCGACCCGTTTCAAAACGCCACACTTCAAAAGTGTGGCGTTTTGTGCAGGCGGCGCTTTTCTGTGCGCCTCCCTCTCTTCGTTTTGCAAGCCTTTGCTGCGGCCTGTTCTTTGGCTCTTCGGCCGTGTCCGGCTTCTGCTTTTTCCCCATGCGGTTTTATTTCATTCCATAAGGAGGGGTTTCCCATGAAGGTCACCAAGGTTCCCGGCTGCATCATCCGCGAGGCAACGGGAAAAGACGTTCAGCTTGTGCTCAACTTTATCAAGAGTCTGGCGCGATATGAGAAACTGGAGGATCAGGTGACTGTCACGCTGGAAGTCCTGTATGATTCGCTCTTTGTCAAGCATGCGGCCAAAGCCCTCATCGCTGAGCTCTCGGGCATGCCGGTGGGCTTTGCCATTTACTACTACAGCTTTTCCACCTTCCTCGGCAAGCAAGGGCTCTATCTGGAGGATCTCTTTGTCGTCCCCGACATGCGGGGCCGCGGCATCGGCACGGCACTGCTCTCTTACCTGGCCGAGATGGCCGTGGAGCAGGGCATGGAGCGCCTGGAGTGGACCTGCCTCGACTGGAACACCTCCTCCCTCGATTTCTACCACCATCTCGGCGCCATCCCCATGTCGGACTGGACCAACCAGCGCATGACCGGCGAGGCCCTCAAGGAGCTTGCCAAGCGCTGAAGCATCCTTTTCTCTCTGCCGCCGGCCCGTCCGGTGTGCGGCGGAAGCTTGCCTTTCGTCTTAAATAAACCTGCTTTTCACACAAAGTCCCCCGCAAAGGCCGCAGGGCTTCTTTTCGGTGCGCCTCTCGCGGCATGTTGTGCATCTCGTGTGCAGAAAGGGAGAGCAACTCTATGAATATCACCGTTCTCGGCTGCGGCCGATGGGGCTCGTTTCAGGCGTGGTATGCCAACCGCTGCGGACACAATGTCCTGGTGTGGGGGCGTGCCGGCGTGCCCGACATTGAAGAGCTGATGCGAACCCACAGCAACAGCTATCTCACCCTGCCCGACTCCGTTGCGCTGACCACCGATCTCGACGAGGCCGTGAACCACGCCGACTTCATCATCATCTCGATCTCATCGCAGGCGCTTCGCGAGCTGGCAGAGCGGCTGAACACCTACGACCTCACCGGCAAGCGCTTTTTGCTCTGCATGAAGGGGCTGGAGGAATCCACCGGCAAGCGCCTCTCGGTCGTGATGCGGGAGAGCATCCATCAGCCTGTGGGCATTGCCGTTTTGGCCGGTCCCGGCCATGTGCAGAGCTACACCTCCGGGATCCCCGGCGCGCAGGTGGTGGATTCCGACGATGAACAGCTCACCCGCTATGTGGTGAGCGTGCTGGGCAGCGACCTCATCCGGCTCTATATCGGCAGCGATCTCATCGGCACCGAAATCGGCGCCGCCGCCAAGAACGTCATCGGACTGGCGGCCGGCATGCTCGACGGCTTCGGCTACGAAAGCCTCAAGGGGGCGCTCATGGCCCGCGGGGCGCGGGAGGTTTCCCGCCTGATCTCCGCCATGGGAGGAAATGAGCTCTCGGCCTACGGTCTGTGCCATCTGGGCGACTACGAGGCCACCCTCTTCTCCAAGTTTTCCAACAACCGCGCGTTCGGAGAGCGTTTTGTCCGCGGCGAGTCCTTCGACAAGCTGGCCGAGGGCGTTTACACCGTGAAGGCAATGGTGACGCTGGGCGAGCAGCTCGGCGTGGATCTGCCCATCTCCCACGCGCTGCTGCACATCGTGCACGAGGGCGCCGACCCCAAGGAGGAGCTGACCACCCTCTTCCTGCGCTCGGTCAAGCAGGAATTCGGCGCATAGGATGCTTCTGCAAGGGTTTTTGTCTGAAAGCAGAAAAAAGAGGCAAGCGATGCTTGCCTCTTTTCTTTTTTCTTTTCTTTGCAGCTGTTTCTTGAAAAGCGTACCCGCCCTTCTCCCATCAATACGAATAGATACTCCCGCCGCAGATTTCGCGCACCAGCGAGTTCACCGGGGAGATCTGCGCCTCGACCGGACGCACGGCCTTCACCAGCGCCGTCAACTCCTCCGGGAGCTGATCCGCTACATCGGCCAGCAGGCCGCCGAAAACGCCGACCTCATAGGGAAGGAAGGTGTTGACCCGCTCCATGGCGTTGGCGGCATAGGGAAGGATGTTGCGCTTCTCGCCGCGGCCCACGCTGAGGTAGCGCTCCAGCGTCTTTTCCACATCGCTGCCGCGGAAGAGCCGGTCACGCACCAGACGGCGCAGCAGCCGCAGCTTCCCGCGGGACACCACCGTTTCGTCCTCCAGCACCACCTCGTCCTCCACGCTGACATACACGTCGGTGGCGACGTCGAGATATTTCCCCATCACATGGGGATTGAGGGTGTGAATGCCCTCGATCAGGAGCAGCTCGCCGGGCTTTCGCTCCAGCCGATCGCCCTTCACGCGGGTCTGGGTCGAAAAGTCAAACCGGGGCAGATCCACCGGCTTGCATTCGTGGATCTTCTGAAGATCATGCTGAAGCAGGGGGATATCCAGCCGGTCGGGCGATTCAAAGTCGGGCTTTCCCTCTTCGTCCACCGGCAGAGCTCCCGCATCGTGCGGCAGAAAATAGTTGTCCAGCGAAATCGTGATGGTTTCAAGATCCCAGTCGTCCAGCAGGGATTCAATGCGCAGAGCGGTCGTGGTCTTGCCCGAGCCCGACGGGCCGGACAGCAAAATAAAGGGCCGTTCCTCTCTCACATCGCGAATCTGCATGGCAATCGCCATCACCTGGTCGGTATAGCGCTGTTCGGCCGCGGCCGCAAAGCCCGCCGCATCCCGCTCGAGCGCCTCGTTGATCTCGGACAGCTTCCATTGCTGCATGGTTCTCCTCCCTTTCTGCGGGCAGATCTCGGATCTGCATCGCACATCCGCTCCGCCTTCGCGGAGCTTCTTGTGTTTTTAGTATACCACAGATCCCGCCGTCTGACAACAAAACCTCTGCCGTCCTTTTCCTCTTCAGGAAGAGATGAACAACAGCGCCGCTAAAATCAGCAGGATATCGTCGTCGGCCTCTTCCTGCGCCAAAAACACAATCAGCCCGATGAGCAGCAGATCCTGGGGCTCCAGTCCGCCGAGAAACCCTGTCAGGCGGGAGAGCAGTCCCTGCCCCGGAAGCGGGGGCTGTGCAAACGGCGGCTGCGGCGGAGGCGGAGGGGGAGGCGCAGGAGGGGGAAGCGGCCGTTTCCGTTCCCCTGCGGCACGGGATCCTGCCTGCGGAGGCCTGCTCTGCCGCCCCAAAGGGGTTTCTCTTCCTTCACCACCGGGTCTGCTCTCCCGCCTTCCCGCGCGTCCGCTTCCGTAGCTTCTGCTGTACAAGCCGGTTCACCTCCCGTCAAAAAGCTCCAGCACGCTGCCCGCGATCCGGGCCAGCTTGAGCAGCAGAACCGCATCTTCCAGCCGCTCCAGCCGCTCTCCCGTGAGATAGGGACGAAGCGCATAGAGCAGCTGCACCTTGGGGTCGCGGTCTCCTTCGGAAAACTCGTTGAGAATGGGCAGCGCCTTGAAGAGCAGCGCGGCGCTGTCAAGGGCGGGGGGAAGCGGGGGCGGCCCGGGGTCAGAGGGGGGGTCCCTGTCCCTGTCCGGTCTTTCCTTTTCTCCCGGGCGGGGCGCATGCTCTGTCCCGCTCCCAAGGGCCCCCATGATGCGGGCCAGCTTCGCCGCGCTCTCGGGGTCGGAAAACAGGCCGGACAGAAGCCCGTTCAGTTCGGCCAAGTCAGCCCCCCAGGGCCTTTTTCAGGGCTTCGAGCGTCTCGTCGTTCAGAAGACCGCGCAGACGCTCGGGGTTTTGCAGCAGCCGTTCCAACCGGCGCAGATCCCCCTCGCCCAGCCGCCCCAACAGCCCCGAGAGCTGCTGTGGGTCTCCCAGACGGCGCAGCACGGCGGCCGCCTCCTCCCCCATGCCGCTCTCCAACTGCCGGGCCAGCTGCGAAACCTGCTCCATCAGCCGCTCCTGCTCGGCCGCTCCCCGTTCCGGGCCCCGGGCCGCGCCGCGGGAGCTCTCGGCCCGTTGTCTGCGGCCCGGCTCTCTTTCCCCGGCCGATCCCGCCCCCTGCGGGACCGGCCTGTCCGTTTGCGACCGGGCGCCCTCCTCCTGCATTTTGGTCAGTTTCTGCTGAAGGTGCTCCAACTGCCGCTGCATCTGCTGCAATTCCCCTTGGGAGGGCTGCCGTCGCGTTTCCCTCGGTTCGTTTCTCCTGTGTCGCATCCGATTTGCTCCCCTTTCCGACAGGGTCTCCCGTCCGCCTGCAAGCGGCGCATCCTGCCAAAAACTTCTGTCAGGGTATTTTATGCGCGCCGCCCTCGCTTCGTGACCAAAAACCCGCAGAGACTTTCCCTCTTTTTTGTGAAATCTTCCCCTTGCCAAACCGGTGGAGATTTGGTAGACTTGTATCCATACAAAATACATTTGTTTTTTCAACAAAAACAACAAGGAGACGTTCATGAAGATCGCACTACTGGGCTACGGCGTGGTTGGGAAAGGCGTTTACGAGCTGTGCCAGGCTCTGCCACAGCTGGAGATCCTCCATATCCTGCGCCGCAGCGGTTCCCCGAAGGAGCTGCCCATCATCACCGATCGGTTTGAGACCATCCTGGAAGACGATCGCGTCGACTGCGTGGTCGAGGTGATGGGCGGGCTGCATCCTGCAAGAGAATACCTGCTGGCCGCGCTGAAGGCGGGGAAGCAGGTCGTCACCTCCAACAAGGCCGTGCTCGCCGCCTATTACGACGAGCTGACGCAGGCGGCCGACCGCGCCGGCGCGGCGCTCGGCTGCGAGGCCTGCGTGGCGGGCGGCGTGCCCTTTTTGGCGGC
>JAFRSP010000060.1 GCA_017427525.1 Clostridia bacterium | reverse complement strand
GTATCCCGCCGCCGCCAGAGCCGCCTGCGCTTTTGCAAAATCCTCCTCCTTCACGAAGATATAATCGGTGTTGAAGGTCGAAACGGCAAAGATCCCGACCCCGTTCTCAGCGAGGATCCCCGAGAGCTTTGAGAGAATGCCGACCAGGGAAAAATCCAGAACTCCCTCGATCCGAAAGCCTCTCCAGCCATCCTCCCGATCGGTTGTGTCCTTTGGAACATCTTGGGTTTTGCAGACCAGGGAGAGTTCCTCATCAGTTTTTCCTACAAAATAAAATGCTTTGTTCAGGTCGAGCTGCGCGGCCGACGCCGCCTTGCAGACCGTGAAGTTCCCCTTCAGCTCCTTCAGTTTCATGCAAAGACCTCCTCTTTTTGTCAAAACAGAGGGCAGAATCCTCCTCTTCCGGCGCTGGGGCAACCAGGAATATATGGCCGGAAGAGGCTCTTTTTCAATCGAGCTCAAACATACCGGTGTAGAGCTGAGAGTATTTCCCTTTTGCCGCAATCAGGTCGTCGTGATCGCCGCGTTCGATGATCTGACCCTGCTCAAGCACCATGATCGCGTTGGAGTTATGTACGGTGGAGAGCCGGTGGGCGATGACAAAGACCGTTCTCCCCTCCATCAGGGAGTCCATGCCGCGCTCGATGAGCGACTCGGTACGGGTGTCGATGGAGGAGGTGGCCTCGTCGAGCACCAGCACCGGAGGATCGGCAACGGCGGCACGTGCAATGGTGAGCAGCTGGCGCTGTCCCTGGCTGAGATTGTTTCCATCTGCCTGGAGCAGGGTGTCGTATCCCTTGGGCAGATGTCGGATAAAGGTATCGGCATTGGCCAACCGGGCGGCCCGGATCACCTCCTGATCGGTCGCATCCAGGCGGCCGTATCGGATGTTTTCCATCACCGTGCCCGTGAAAAGATGGGCGTCCTGCAGCACCATCGAAAGGGAGCGGCGCAGATCCGGCTTGCGGATCCGCTGGATGGGAATTCCGTCGTAGGTGATCTCCCCTTCATGAATGTCGTAAAATCGGTTGATCAGATTGGTAATGGTCGTCTTGCCCGCGCCGGTCGAGCCGACAAATGCGATTTTCTGGCCCGGCTTGGCATAGAGGCTCACATGGTTGAGCACGGTCTTCCTGCCGTCGTAAGAGAATGTGACGTCGTTGAAGACCACGGCGCCGCGCACCTCCGACAGACGCCGTCCGCCTCCTTCCGGTACCGACCAGGCCCAGATGCCCGTGCGCTCCTCACAGTCGACCAGATTCCCCTGCGCATCGCGTTTGGCGCATACCAGGGTCACATCGCCCTCGTCTTCCTCCACGGGCTCGTCCATGAGGCGGAAGATCCGTTCGGCACCCGCCAATGCCGAAAGCAGTGTGTTGAACTGCTGGGAAAGCTGGGTGATCGGCTGCGAGAAAGACCGTGTGAACTGCAAAAAGGAAGCCACAGAGCCGAGGTCGAGCATCCCTTTGATGGCCATCAGGCTTCCGAACACGGCGGTCATCGCATAGTGGATATACGAGAGATTCGCCATGATCGGCATAAGCAGAAAGGCTGCCGTGTTCGCCTCGGTGGAGGCTGCACACAGGGATTCATTGAGCTGATGGAACTCGTCCTTCACGGCTTCCTCGTGGCAGAAGACCTTCACGACCTTTTGCCCCTCCATCATTTCCTCAATATAGCCGTTGACCTTTCCCAGGGCCCGCTGCTGCCGCTTGAAGGCGGCTCCGCTGCGTCTGCCGAGCTTCCGCGTGACGGTCACCATGAGCGCCAGCATGAGCATCACCAGAATCATCAGCATCGGGCTGAGCCAGAGCATGGCCACAAACACGCCGACCATCATGATCGTGGAGGAGAAAAACTGCGGCAGGCTCTGGCTGAGCATGTTGCGCAGCGTGTCGATATCATTGGTGTAGCGGCTCATGGTATCGCCGGTGGCATGCGCGTCGAAATAGGAGATGGGCAGCTGCTCCATATGGGAAAACAGATCGGTTCGAATGCGGCAGAGCACGTTGGTCGACACCGTCAGCATGATGCGGTTCTGCCCGAAAACGGCCAGAACGCCGGCAAGATAAATCGCCGCCATCCCGCTCAGCGCACGGGCAAATCCCGTGAGATCCGGATTTTTCTGACCAATAAGGGGGATCAGATACTTGTTGAAAAGCGGCTTGAGAAAATAGGTTCCGGCGATCGCGCTGCCTGAATTGATCAGGATGCACAGCATCACAAAAAACAGGCGAAGCTTGTAGTCCTTCAAATACGAGAGCACGCGCCCGATGGTTTTTTTCAGATCCTTAGGCTTGCCCATCGGCACGCCGCGCGGACCGCCGGGGCCGCCCTGTCTTCTCGGTTCGCGATTCTGGTTCAATCAGGCCACCCCCTTTTGCTGGGATTCGAAGACCTCTCGATATATGGCGTTGTGTTCCAGCAGCTGCTCGTGGGTGCCGATCGCATCGATCTTTCCATCGTTCATCACGATGATGCGGTCGGCGTCCATCACCGAGGCGATCCGCTGCGCGATGATCAGGGTGGTCGTGCCTTTCAGCTTTTCGCGGAAGGCTGCCCGGATTTTGCTGTCGGTCGCCGTATCGACCGCGCTGGTGGAGTCGTCCAGAATGACGATTTTCGGGTGAGACAGCAGCGCCCGCGCGATGCACAGTCTCTGCTTCTGCCCGCCCGAGAGATTTACACCGCCCTGTCCGAGCTCGGTCTGGTACCCATCTGGAAAGCCGGTGATGAACTCATGCGCCTGCGCGGCACGGCAGGCCTCTTCGATCTGCTCGTCGGTTGCATTTTCATCACCCCAGACGAGGTTCTCCCGAATGGTTCCGGAGAAGAGCACGTTCTTTTGCAGCACCATGGCCACCTGACGGCGCAGCGTCTCGAGGCGGTATTCCCTCACATCTCTTCCGCCCACCAAAACGCGGCCCGTCTGGGCGTCATAGAGCCGCGGGATGAGCTGGGCCAGCGTCGACTTGCCCGAACCCGTCCCACCGAGGATCCCGATGGTCTCTCCCGACGCGATCGAAAGGGTGATATCTTGCAGATCGGGCACCTCGGCCCCCTTGCCATAGGCAAATCCCACATGCTCAAAGCAGATCGAACCGTCTTCTACCTGGGGATCGCCGGACACGTTTGCATCGGTCAGATCCAGAGATTCGTTCAGCACTTCGCGAATTCGCATGGCCGAGGCCCGCGACATGATGAGCATGACAAAAATGATCGAGAGCATCATCAGCGACATCAGAATCTGGGAGACATAGCTGATAAAGCTCATCAGGTCTCCGGGCTCCATCGAACCGCCGATGATCAGCCGCCCTCCGAACCAGGAGATGGCAATCATGCAGGAATACATGCACAGCTGCATGATCGGCCCGTTCAAAACCAACAGCTTCTCCGCGCGCACCTGGGCAGCCCGCAGATCCTGTGCCGCGCCGCTGAAGCGCTCGACCTCATGCGGCTCGCGGACAAAGGCCTTGACCACGCGGATGGCCGTCAGATTTTCCTGCACGCGGGCGTTGAGATTGTCGTATTTTTCCAACATGACCTGGAAGCGCGGATAGGTCTTGCTTGCGATCCATCCCAGCGCCGTCCCCAAAACGGGGATCACCAGCAAAAAGACGAGTGCAAGCCTCGCGTTGATGTAGAACGCCATAAAGGTAGCGCTGACCAGCATCACGGGGGAACGCACGAGCATACGGATGCACATCATGAAGGCCATCTGCATGTTGTTGACGTCGGCCGTGAGCCTGGTGATGAGCGAGGCAGTGGAAAAACGGTCGATATTGGCAAAGGAATAGTCCTGCACCCGTTGAAAGAGAGCCTCGCGGATATTCTTGGCAAAGCCGACGCTGGCAATGACGCTGGTCCTTGCCGCCAACACGCCAAACAGCAGAGAAAGCAACGCCATCACAACCATTCCTGCTCCATAGCGCACCACGGCCGATATCTCTCCCCGCAGCACGCCGAGATTGATGATTTTTGCCATCTGAAGCGGAATGAAAACCTCCATGAAAACCTCTGCCAAAATGAGGATGGGGGTCAACAATGCGTTTTTTCGATACTGGGCTTCCAGGTAGCCCCAAAATTCCTTGATCATCGCAACAAATTCTCCCCTTCGTCACATTTCCTGCCCGGATGGTTCTTTGCGGGGCCGTTTCGATGCAGCTCTTCAGCCAGCTTGTGCAAGGGAACGGCTTCGAGCCCTGATTTATTGCGAACCGCGTTCCCGAGATTCTTCGCAATCCGGTCCAGAAGCCCTGTCAGCTGCCGAAACTCTTCCTCGGTGAAGCCCTCGAAGCTGCGCTGATCGAGTTCCGTAAAGAGCTCTCTTCCGCGCTTTGCACGGGCTCGCCCCTCCCCGGTCGGGGAAAGACGCTTGATGCGCAGGTCATCCTCATCGGTCTCCTTGGTCAGAAGTCCCGCTTTTTGCAGCCGCTTGGTTGAAACCGCGATCGAAGCGGGAGTCACATCCAGCGCCTGTGCCATTTCAATCTGGGTGCAGCCCTCGTGCCGGCAGACATATTCCAGCAGGGGAAGTTGACCGAAATACAGATCGTGCTCCGGCATGGTTTTTTGAATATACAGTCTGCGCAACAGGTGCAGCCGCTCCAGTCGCATAACCGCCTCACGGCAAAATCGTTCCCGACAAATCGGTTCCGATCGATCCGGGGTTTCGCCGCAGGACATGATCGTTTTTTGCTTTTCCATGGTTCTCCTTTCTGCCGCACGGCAGGCGCGGCCATTTCATTAGCCGTAAATTCATTAGACGTTTATCATTTTATCACCTTGTTTCGCAAAGTCAAGCGTTTTGGAACAGACAAATCGAAATTAGGAATTTATACCATCCACCCTTTGCTTCTTTCTGCCTTTTCTGTGCGGTTTTCCCTCTTCTCCGCTCACTCCGAAACAAAAACGCTTTTTCTCTTACCTCCCCCCTAAAAAAAAGAGATACGGGCATGGAATCGTCCGTATCTCCTGATTCTGCAGACGGCCTTAAGATCTGAACCCCCTATGCTTTTCCCTGCGAAAAATGCAGCGTTTTTCCACAGTTCTTCCGATCAGCCGATGAACATCTGGGTGCAATAATTTCCGTCTTCCACATAGCCCACCCCAATCTGTGTGTAAGCGCCGTTCAGGATATTGGCTCTGTGCCCCGGCGAATTCATCCATACCTCCACAACGGCTCGAGGCGTGCGGTAGCCATAGGCGATGTTTTCCCCCGCCGCGCGGTAGGAAATGCCAAAGGCGCGCATCATCTCAAAGGGAGAGCCATAGGTGGGGCTTGTATGAGAAAAGTAGCCGAGATCGTGCATGTCCTGAGATTTGTACCGTGCGACCCGCGAAAGCTCCCAGTTGACCGAGAGACGCGCCAGTCCCTGCTCTGCACGGATCTCGTTGACCAGCCTGATCACCTCTTCCTCATAAGACGAGGTGCTCTCTCCCAGCGTCGGAATGGTCAGTCTCTGTCCCGGATAAATCAGGTTGGGATTTTTGATCTGCGGATTGGCCAGAATGATCTCCCTTGTTCCCACCTGATAGCGGACTGCTAGTTTCCACATGGTATCTCCCCTCACTACGGTATGGTCTAGCGCCATCCCCTGCATGGGCAAAAGCCAAACAATCAAACAGCACAGGGCAAGCTCTCTGCGCCAAAGCTTTGTTGCTCTTCGTTTCATTCTTGTTTCCTCCTATCGTGTCGGCCGGCAAGCCCGGAAGAGTAGGGCAGAGCGCCCTGCAAAGGGGAATCCCCTGCTTTCTGCCCTTCCTTGCTGCAATAAAAAATGTCTGACATAGCAATTGTACCCAGCCGGCGCGCCGCTTCGCAATGGCAATTATTTCCGTATGGAAATACGTTCCAGCTCCAAACCTGCGTTTGAACGAAGTCCTCCCGTTTCAAGAACCCGCGCACCATGCTCCCCCTTTTCTCATAAGATGCCTGCAAAGGGGGTTCTTTCATGCGTGTTGTTTCGGCGCTACTGCTCGGAGTTGCCGCAAGTCTCGACAATCTGCTCATCGGGTTTTGTTTCGGCCTGCGTGGCTGCAGGATCTCCTCTCCGGTCAACCTGTGCATCGCTCTTTTCTCAGGAACGGCGGCCTTTCTCTCATGCAGCTTGGCCAGGCAGCTTGCTCTTCTCAGCCGTATCGCAGGGCCGCTCGGCGGCATGCTGCTCATCCTTTTGGGTCTGTTTCCCCTCGTTTGTCAGGGCGCCGCTACCCTCACGGAATCCATTCCAAACCGAAACCCGACTCCCTTGGAAACCCTTCTGCTCTCGCTTCTGGTCTCGCTCAACTGTTTTCCCGCTTCCTTTGCCGCCGGTCTGACAGGACTCACCGCATTTGAAGCGGCCGCATCGGTCACGCTGAGCAGTCTCTTTTTTGTCCGGCTTGGGTCATGGCAGGGACAGCTTTCGGGCGCCTCTCTCTCGGAGGAGACCCTCACACTGCTCTCCTGTCTCCTGCTGGTTCTGCTCGGCTCTCTGGAACTGCTGCTCTAAAAAACGAGCGCCGGCAAAAACGCGGGAATCCTCTGCAGTTGCAAACTCCGGCATTCTTCCGTATAATCGAAGAAAGCCGCGGGAATCTGAAGCATGTGTTCAGCGCATCTGCCTTCGATATTCTCGATTTCAACCTGAAAAAGGAGAACTCTCTCATGTATCATGACCAAAACCCCCGCGGAAGCATTGTCACCTATCTGCGGGAATTCGGACATCAAACCTTTGCGGAGCGTCCCTTTTCCGATGTGGACAGTTTGATCTTCTCTCAGCTTTCCTACCTCAATTTCCGGGACTGCGGCTCTTGCGAAACCCCATGCGGGCGGACGCTGCGGGAGCTTTTCTCTTCCTGCTTCAGCGGTTCATTTGTCCGCGGCACCTGGAATCCCGACGGGAACATCTCTCTGGTGCGGGCTGCAGCCAGCTGCCGTCGTTTCGGCGATGTTTGGTTCGATCGGCATGTCGCAATCTTGGACGTCGACGAAGAGGAGCAGTTTTCCGCCGTCACCTTTCATCTCGGAGAGGATCTTCACTATATCGCTTACCGAGGCACCGATTCCAGCCTGGTCGGCTGGAAAGAGGATTTCAACCTCTCTTTTTCGAAAAACATCCCCTCCCAATACTCGGCAAGCGCCTACTTTACAGAAGTTGCAAAGAGTCTTCCCGGGAGTTTTCTGCTGGGCGGGCACTCCAAGGGAGGGAATCTCGCCGTCTATGCGGCGATGACCGCGCCGAAAGATCTGCAGGCACGCATTGTGGGGGTCTACAATCACGACGGCCCCGGCTTCTTGAAAGAGGTTTTCTCCAGCGAGGGCTATCAAGCCATTCGCGACCGAATCCATAAAACCGTTCCCCAGTCGGCCATCATCGGCCTGATGCTCGAGTGTCACGAGAGCTACACGGTTGTGGACAGCGACGCCTTTTCCTTTTTCCAACACGATCCCTTCACCTGGATCGTGGAAAACGGTTCCTTCCTCCGGATACGCGAGGTCGACGAGTTCTCAAAATATACCAATCATTCACTCAACCTCTGGCTGGAACAAACCGATATCGAGACCCGCAAGCTGGTGGTCGACACGCTTTTTTCCATTCTGCAAAGCATGGATATCCATTCGATATATGACCTGATCGACAACCCGCCTCTCCGCATCAAGTCCGCACTCGACGCGCTGAAGGATACAGACCCCGAGGTGCGTCGCGTGGCACTGCAGACTCTGGGGGAGTTGCTGCGCATCCTCAAGGATGAGGCGAAGGGCCTCGTGATCGAGCAGGCAGAAAACGCATGGGAAAAGCTGATCCGCTTCAGCGGACTGGGCGGCGACAATGCCAAGAAAAGCGAAAGACCGCCCGAGGACGAACCCTCCCACAAGCACGACCCCAGCCAGTAGGAACAGATCCCTTACCCGAACCACTTCAGCACGCCTCTTTTTTCTTCATTCCCTCATATGAACAGAGCCTCTACGGGGGCTCTTTCCCATTGTCGTCCTTTTCCCATGATCCTGCGGGAAATCCGCATCTTTGCATCTTCGTATCTCTATTGAAATTCCCACTGTCATCCGATATAATGAAAAAAAACGTGCTGCCCGTTCAAGGCGTTTTCAAAGGGTGCAAAAGGCTTCTTTTTATCGCAAACAAACCGCCTGCCCGGCAGCACCGAAATCATACGGGGAGAGCAGACTATGAGAAAGACGAAGATCATCTGCACGCTGGGGCCGGCGACCGACCATCCCGAGGTCATCGAGTCGCTGATCCGCGGCGGCATGAATGCGGCGCGTTTCAACTTTTCCCACGGTTCCCACGAGGAACACCTGGAGCGGTTACACCTGCTCACAGGGATCCGCGACGAGCTCGGCGCGCCGGTGGCGACCATTCTGGACACCAAGGGCCCCGAAATCCGTGTTCGAAAGTTTGCCGAGCCTGTTGAACTCACGCCCGGCGACGCCTTCACGCTGACCAGTGAAGATGTTTTAGGCGACAAGCAACGGGTTTCGATCACCTATCCGAACCTGCCGAACGAGGTCGCGTGCGGACAGCAGATCCTGATCGACGACGGGCTGGTAGCCCTGCGCGTGGAGGAGACCACCGGAACCGAGGTGCGCTGCACCGTTGTAAACGGCGGCACGCTTTCCTCCAACAAATCGATCAACATTCCCGGCGTTCACATTCAAATGCCCGTGCTCACCGAACAGGACGTTTCGGATATCCGATTCGGCGTGGAAAACGATTTTGATTTTATCGCGGCCTCGTTTGTCCGCAGCGCAAAGGACGTGGAGGCCATACGTGCTCTGCTGCGCAGCTGCGGCGGAGAGCGCATCCGCATTATCTCGAAGATCGAAAATCAAGAAGGTGTAGACAATCTGGAAGAGATCCTCGCCGTCTCCGACGGCATTATGGTGGCCCGCGGAGATCTGGGAGTGGAGATCCCCGCCGCACAGGTGCCGATCCTGCAAAAACGCATGATCCGCGAGGCGCTTCAAACCGGGAAACTGGTCATCACCGCAACCCAGATGCTGGATTCCATGATCCGCAATCCCCGCCCCACGCGGGCCGAAGTTTCCGACGTGGCCAACGCCGTGTTCGACGGTACCAGCTGCGTGATGCTCTCCGGCGAAACGGCAGCGGGAAAATACCCCATCGAGGCGCTCACTGCCATGGATGTGATCGTGCGGGAAGCCGAGGATTCGATCGACTACTGGCAGCAGTTTGCGCGCCGGCATGTTGCAGGAAACGCCTCGATCAACGATGCCATCACGCATTCCTGCTGCCTTACGGCCATGGATCTCAATGCCGCTGCCATTTTAACTCCGACCGCGTCCGGGCACACCGCCAGAATGATCTCCCGCTTCCGCCCCGCCTGCCCCGTGGCGGCTCTGACCATGCAGGAAAAGGTACGCCGTCAGCTGGCCCTCAGCTGGGGAATCCTGCCCTTCCTCACCGGAGAGGTCTATCCCACCGACCGCATCTTCTCCCTGTGCACCGAGGTCGCCCGTAAGGAGGGACTGGTCAAGCAAGGGGACACGGTGGTCATCACCGCCGGCGTGCCGCTGGGCCGAAGCGTTGAAACCAATCTGATGAAGGCCGAGATCATCGGCGGGAACTAGTCTTTTCTTGCAGGTGCAGTTGCTCTCTTTCATTCAGGAAAACCGACTTTACCACGGCGGCCGCGGAAGGTTCATCCCCTTCCGCGG
>JAFRSP010000059.1 GCA_017427525.1 Clostridia bacterium | reverse complement strand
TCGAGGTGCTCGATACGGAGCAAAACAGCACTTTTCGGGATCACTACATAGAGCTGCCATTCGATTTGCACAACGTGCTTTTCATCACCACAGCCAACAACAGAGATACGATCCCGCGCCCACTGCTCGACCGCATGGAGATCATCGAGCTTTCGAGCTATACCGACGCGGAGAAGCTGCACATCGCAAAAGAGCACCTTGTGGCCAAACAACTTCACAAGCACGGACTTACACGACGGGATCTTCGAATCTCCGATGAGGCGATTTCGGCCATCATCGACGGCTATACCCGGGAGGCCGGCGTGCGGGAGCTCGAGCGCCAGATTGCAACCATCTGCCGGAAGGCCGCGGCGGAAAAGATCGAGAGCGGCATGCAAAAGAGAACGGTGCGTTCTGAAAATCTCAAGGAGCTGCTTGGCCCCGTCCGCTTCAAACGCGACCACGAGCTGCTGAAAAACGAGATAGGGCTTGTCAACGGCCTGGCCTGGACCAGTGTCGGCGGCGAACTGCTCAAGGTGGAAGTGGCCGTGGTGGAGGGCACCGGAAAGGTAAAGTTCACCGGCTCGCTGGGAGATGTGATGAAAGAGAGCTGCGACGCCGCCGTGACCTATATCAGAAGCCGCGCGGCAGAGCTTGGGATCGATCCCGAGTTTTATAAGAACAGGGATATTCACATTCACTTCCCCGAAGGGGCCGTGCCCAAAGACGGGCCCTCTGCCGGCATTGCCATCACCACCGCGGTGGTCTCCGCCCTTTCCGGCAGAGCCGTGCGCGGAGACGTTGCCATGACAGGCGAGGTGACCCTGCGCGGCAGAGTGCTCCCCATCGGCGGACTCAAGGAGAAGACGATGGCAGCCTATCGGGAGGGGATGCGATTGGTGCTTCTGCCCGAGGAAAACCGTGCCGATCTCGAAGAGATCGACGCCGATGTGCGTCGGGCGCTGACCTTTCTACCGGTTTCAGACGTTGGGAAAGTGCTGGAAACCGCCCTTCTGCCCAAGGAGGAAACTGCCGCAGCACAGCCGCAGACGCCGCCGGTTTTCTCGGAAAAGGTTCCACCGCGTGCCTGTACGATTTCCCAATAACAGCTTGTTTTCCAACCGCAGGGATTGCCGGAAACGGCAATCCCTGTTTCTTTTTCCGATATTTTTCGCAAAAATACTCAAAAGTCAGGAGTTTTTTTGTAAAAAATGTTGCATGTGATCTGAAATGATAGTAAAATACTATTGCAGTTGAACAAACAAAGGGCATAATTCCTGTGCAATTTGCTTGTTCCTGACAACACAAGTTTCTTCGCTCAGACGCGCAGAGTAGGAGGTTTTCATGGCAAACAGATTTTTTCAGGGAATCATTCATCAGCTCAGTGATGTGATTGACCGAAAAATTGGAGTCCTTGACGAAACCGGAGCCATCGTTGCCTGCAGCGCGCTATCGGATATTGGGAGTTCCTACCATGGGTATTCCCGGCTTCAGCCGGATGAAAACGGCATTATTCGCTATGAGAATAACACCTATACTGCACTCAGCGGTATGGAATCCTCCGGAAACTATACGGTTTTTGTTGCGGGGACCGATGAAATCGCAGTTCGTGCGGCCAGGTTGATTTCGGTGTCTCTTGGGAACTTAAAGCAGTTTTTTGACGACAAATATGACAAAAACAGTTTTATCAAGAATATTCTGTTCGACAATATTCTGCCAAGCGACGTCTATGCCAAGGGAAAAGACCTTTCTTTTCCCTATGAAGCCAAGCGGATCGTGCTGATTGTCTGCACCGACAGCAAGACGAAGAATTTTCTTTCCGAGATTCTGGGCAGGGCGCTGGGAGAATCGGTTCGGTTTTATCTCGTCAACATCAACGACCGAGAAGCAGCGGTCGTTATCGAGGCGGGAGAGTCGGTCACGCCTGCAACGGGAAGTAAGATCGCGCAGGATATCGTGGATGAGGTTCAGCGCTTTTCCGGGGCCTCCTGCTGTGTGGGCGTCGGCACCATTGCGGCAAACCTGAGGGAGCTTGCCCGCGCCTATAAAGAGGCGCAGCTCTCGATCGACATCGGCAGCGTATTCAATAAGGATGCCAGCGTGATGAGCTATGACAATCTCGGGATCGGTCGTCTGATTTATCAGATGCCCACGACTCTGTGCGAGATGTTTCTCACCGAGGTCTTCAAACAGGGCTCGATCGACTGTCTGGACGATGAGACGCTGATGACCATTGAAAAGTTTTTTGAGAACAATCTCAATGTCTCTGAGACGGCGCGAAAGCTCTTTGTGCACAGAAACACACTGGTATACCGCTTGGAGAAGATCAAGAAGCTCACAGGACTCGATATCCGCGACTTTGACAACGCCATCGTTTTCAAGGTGGCTCTGATGGTCAACAATTACCTCTCTGCCAATGAAAACCGGTTTTGAGCGTTTTTGATTCTCCGCAGAAACAGCAACACGGCGAAGTCTGCGTGTTGCTGTTTTTATGCAATACACATTTTGTTCACACATACTTGAGCCTGCTGTGATAAAATAAGTGCGGACTGCAGCGTGTCGAACCGTGACGTTGATGCGCTAATAAAGGATAAGGTTGTTAACGATGCTGGAATTTGAGCATGTTTCAAAGGTATATGGAAATGGGACCTGTGCGCTGGACGATGTCAGTCTCAAAATTGAGGAAGGGGAGTTCGTCTTTATCGTCGGCCCCTCCGGCGCGGGGAAATCTACCCTTATCAAGCTGCTGATGAAAGAAGAGGACCCCACCGAAGGAAAGATTATTGTGGCAGGGCAGGATCTCTCTTCCCTGCGTCACAGAGACGTGCCCTATCTGCGAAGGAAAATGGGCGTGGTGTTTCAGGATTTTCGCCTGATCAATGAGCTGAACGTCTTCGACAATGTGGCGTTTGCCATGAATGTGACCAACAGCTCCAAGCGTAGTATTGAACGAAGGGTTCCCTATGTGCTGAGTCTGATGAACCTTGCCGATAAGGCAAGAGCTTTCCCGAGCGAGCTTTCGGGTGGAGAACAGCAACGGGTGGCGCTGGCCAGGGCGCTGGTCAACAACCCCATGCTGATCGTGGCCGACGAGCCGACCGGCAACATCGACCCCCACATGTCATGGGAGATCATGGGTCTGCTCAACGAGATCAACATGAGAAAGACGACAGTTTTGGTGGTGACGCACGAGAAAAACCTTGTGAATGCCATGAAAAAACGGGTCATCTACCTGGAAAAAGGTCGTGTTCGAAGCGACAGAATGGAAGGGCAGTACAGTGAGAGGTAGCCGATTTTTCTATTTCATCTCTCAGGGATTCAAATATTTCAAGACCAATAAATATATCTCTCTCGCAGCCATCGGCGTTTTGGCCGCCTGCCTTTTCATCGTAGGGAATTTCTGGATGATCTACCTGAATGTGGATATCAACCTCCACCGTTTGGAGGAGGAGAATCAGACGGTACTCTTTCTTGACGATAGTGTGGAAGAGGAGGCGTTTCCCGAGATCGAGAAACAGATCGTTGCCATTGAAAATGTGGACACCTGCGTTTTTGTCTCCAAGGAAGAGGCCTTTGCCGACTACAGAGAGGCCTATGCCGAAGAATATGAGATTTACTCCGAGTTGACAGAGAGCGGCATCAACCCATTGAGAAATTCTTTCGCTGTGACGATGAAGGATATCACCCTGTATCAGGAGACGGTGTATCAGCTCTCCAAGATCGAAGGAGTCGCGCGAATCCGAAAACAGAATCAGACCACGCTGGATGGGATCATGACCGTTGCGAAGACCATCTACTTTGTCTGTTACTGGATCATGGGGCTTCTGCTGGTGGCGTCGCTGTACATCATCATGAACACCATCAAAATCGCACGGTTTACCAACCAGAGACAGATCAACATCATGAAATTCGTCGGGGCGACCGACTGGTTTATCCGCTGGCCCTTCATCGTCGAAGGGTGCATCATCGGACTCTTAGCCGCACTGCTTGCCTACCTGTTTGTCTGGTATACCTATGTCAATGTCATGGTCAAACTGGGGGGGACCATTGCGGTCCTCGAGCTGCAGCCTTTTGAACAGGTTTCCAGGCAGATGCTGCTGATGATGTGCTCTTGCGGGCTTTTGGTCGGCGTTGTGGGAAGCGCGTTTTCGATTCGCCGCTACTTTGATGTGTGATGCAGCGGAGGAGTCGGAGTCAGCCGTTTTGAGCCAAATTCTTGTCGTGTGAGGAGGAAGCTGCAAAAGATGGGGAATAAAAAGGGAATTCGTATGATGGCGCTGTTTCTGGCAGCTCTGATGATCCTGGGAATGCTCGGACCCATCATGCTCCGCGCCTTTGCCGCCGAAACAGCCAGCAGTTTGCAGAAGAAGCTGGATGATCTCGGAAAGCAGCAGAAGGCGCTGCAGAAAAAGATCGATTCATCCAACGCGACCAAGAAAACCGAAATCCAGAAAAAGAACGACCTTGAACGGCAAATCAACAATCTGGATGAGAAGATCGTGGTGTATGAGCAACTCATTGAGGATTACGATGTGAAGATCCGGGAGAAAGAGATCCAGAGCAAGGTGATTCAGCAGGAGCTGGATGAGCGCTTTGACCTCTATCTTCTTTATATCCGCGAAACCTATGAGTTGGGGAACGCCTCCTTTTTGGATGTGTTGTTTGGTTCGGCTACCTTAAATGAGTTTTTAACAAATCTCGACCATGCCGCCGAAATCTCGCAGTACAATGAGGATATGATGGCGGAAATGCGTGCCAACCGCGATGCAGTTTTGAGCGCCAAGGCCGAGATCGAAGAAGCGCGTGCGGAGCAGAATCGGCTGCTCAAGTCGCTGGAGAAGGACAAGAGTTCGCTCAAGGCCCAGCAAAATCAGGTCGACAATCTGATCGACGAGCTCAACAGTGATATTTCCAAACAGAAAAAAATGCTGAAGGAAATTGCCGCCGAAGAAGAACGCTTCAGCAATGAACTCAAAAAGCTGTTGGCGAACAGACCGGAAAGCAATTATGCAGGCGGCAGCATGCGTTGGCCGACGCCGGGATACACGACCATCACCTGTCCCTTTGGCATGAGAACGCATCCGATCACAGGGGTTTATAAAATGCACACGGGGATTGATATCGGTGCCGCCGGCGGGAGCAAGATCTTAGCTGCAAATGCCGGCACCGTGGTTTCCAAGGGCTACAACTCCGCGTGGGGCAACTATGTTGCTATCGACCATGGCGGCGGGCTTTCCACCTTCTATGCGCATATGAAGAGCTCCGCATTGGTATCGGTGGGAGCTAAGGTTGCAAAAGGTGAGAAAATCGGCGTGGTCGGAAGCACGGGATATTCCACCGGCAATCACCTCCACTTCGAGGTGCGTGTTAAGGGAGAGAGCGTGCAGCCGCTCAATTATGTGCAGCCGTCATGATGAGAGAAGAGAAAGATTATTCTGAAAGAGACCGCCGCAGATACAGCTTGGGAACCTTGCTGTGCGCCTGTCTGCTTTGTATCGTGCTCACCTTTGTCGTCACCTTTTTCGGGTATCAAAGAGCCGTGAACCTCGATCTGGCCGAAACCAACGCCATGTCGAGAAAATACAGAAAGCTTTTCCAGCTCGACCGGATGGTGAGGGAAAACTTCATCTATGAGATCGATGAAGACTACCTGATGGACTATATTCTGACCGGATATGCATACGGGCTCGACGATCCGCACACCTACTACCTCAACCCTGAAGAGACCGATGCGCTCCGCGAAGAATTTGCCGGAAACTTCACGGGGATTGGCATCAACGTCTTATATGATAAGGAGACGTCTTTGATCTATATCTCCTATGTGATGCCCGATTCGCCTGCCTTTGCGGCGGGGGTTTGCTGCGGAGATCTGATCGACATGGTGGAGGGAAGATCCGTTTTGGAGCTCGGCTACCAGCAGGCCGTTGACGACATGCTGGGGGAAGAGGGAACAGCGGCGCGCTTTCGGGTCCTGCGGGATGGAGAACCCATCGAATTTGAAGTGGTTCGGTCGGCCTTCAAGCGTCAGCTTGTGACTGCCAAAGTGTTGGAGAGCGGGTTTGGCTATCTGCTCATTGAGGAGTTTGAGCTCAGCACCGCCAAGCAGTTTATGGCGGGGATCGACGCGCTCCTGGCACAGGGAGTGTCCGGCATTGTCTTCGACGTGCGCGGGAATCCGGGCGGGGAGCTCAATACCATTTGCGAAGTACTCGACCGATTGGTACCCTCCGGGGTGATCGTTGAAATCATTGACAAAAACAATAGCAGCGAAGTCTTCCGTTCCGATGCCAGAGAACTCACGCTTCCGATGGCCGTTCTGGTCGACGGAGGCACGGCGAGCGCGGCGGAGCTCTTCGCGGCAACCCTGCGCGATTATGACAAGGCTGTGCTGGTGGGGGAGACGACCTACGGAAAGGGAAGCGTTCAGACGATGTTTTCCTTAGACGACGGCAGTATGCTGAACCTTACGAGCGGACTCTATTATCCTCCCTGTGGGGAGAGCTACGATGGGGAGGGCATCACGCCGGATATTGAGATTGCGCTTCCGGATTCCCTTCAACGCAGGATTTGGTCTCTGACCGAGACGGAGGATCTCCAGCTTCAGGCTGCGGTGCAGGAATTGCTCAGTCAGACGGTCTTGCCGGCGGCGGGATGATGCGGCGGATCGAATGCGCGCGGGTGCACGAAACGGCACAAAATCCGAAGCTCCCCGTCACACCGTGGGATAGAATGAAATAGAAGCCAAGCGGCGCCGCAAAACCTGCGGCGCCGCTTTTTTGCCTTGTTTTGTTTCAAAGCACGGTGGTGCATGCAGACTTTAAGCTTCGCCTGAAGCGTCTTTTCCCGCGGCGAAGCGCATACTTTTAGAGAAAAAGCAAAGGATGGATGGGGAATGGTTTGCGCGATTGTCTATGAGGACGACAGGGAAGTTCGCTTTCGCCGCGGCGCGCTGTATCGAAAGGGTGGGCAGGGAAAGGTGAGGCTTGAGCAAAAGAAACTCGCAGAGACGGAATACCTCCTCTTGACACTGCCGCATACCATGATGCAGAAGAACGAGCGGCGCTGTTTCAAAAAAGCGGAGCGGATGCTCTCCAGAGAGGAGATCGACGCCGTTGTCTGGAGTGGGCAAACGGCCGTGATGTCGCAGCTGCTCTTGCCGAAACTGCTGGATAAAGGCTACAACACCGCCACAGGTCGGGACTATGCGCCGATCTATCTGCTTCCCATGCTGGTGCGGGCAGCCTCTCTCTGCGGGGTTACGGTTGAGAAAAGAAAACTCGCCATCGTGGATCGCAGCGCTAAATCATGCAGTGTCGAGCTGCTGCTCCATGCTGCAAGACTGGCTGGAGAGGTGGTGCTCTATACCGATGAGGAGGAGACAGCCGCTCCGCGTACCGAGGAGGTCTTCGAACAAACCGGACTGGCAATTGGACTGCGCAGTCAGAACCGTGTGGATGTCGATCTGGCGCTGCTCCTTGACGCGTCAGGGGCAGATAATATCCGCGCCCGTATCGTACTTGATTTTTCGGCGCAGCCCGCTGTGATTCTGCAGGGAAGGGTTTTCACCACAACCACTCTTTTCATTCCGGCCCACATTGCCGCACAGCTGCCGGCCTCTTTCTCGGAGGTGGAGCGGGCGACCCTCCTCTATTTGGTTTTGGGAAAAGATGGGATGGAAAGTTTTCGACCGGGGCAATTGATGGAATCTTGACATCGGTTTCGATTCTTCGTATAATATTAAAATACATACGGAATCCGTTGACCATCGGCAGAGTTTTTGCCGACCATTCTCGAAAGGGGATTACACCATGGCCCAGCGACAGGAATTTGTCATGACTCGCCAAGAGTATGAGGCGCTGCTCAAACGCCAGGAATATCTAACCACCGAGCGCCGCCAGGAAGTGGCGCAGAATCTTCAGACTGCCCGTGGTTTCGGCGATCTTTCGGAGAACGCGGAATATGACGACGCCAAAAACGAACAGGCAATTCTTGAAGCCGAGATTGTTTCAAACGACGTCAAGTTGTCCAATGCGAAGATCATCGACGAAAGCGATATCGACGAGAGCAGGGTTCACATCGGCTCCATCGTCACTGTGTACGATAAAGAATTTGATGAAGAAGTGACTTACTCTGTCGTCGGATCGGCAGGCAACGATCCTCTCTCCAATAAGATTTCTCAGGAATCGCCGATCGGCGCCGCCCTGCTTGGAAAAGAGGTCGGCGATCTGGTGGTGGTGGAAACGCCCGGCGGGGTATCCGAGCTCAAGGTTTTGGCGATTTCCGTGGGAAAGGGCGAAAACTAATCGCCGCGGCTGCGGCGTTTGTTGAAAGGATGTACAAAGATGGACGAAAACAGAACCCCCATGACCGAAGAATTGTCACTCAGCGAGGCATTGCAGGTTCGCCGCGCCAAACTGCGCGAGCTGCAGGATGCGGGGAAAGATCCCTTTGAGATCGTGAAATTTGTCCGCACTGCCAACTCTGCCGAGATCCTCAACAACTTCGAGACGATGGAGGGCAAAGAGGTTTCCCTTGCCGGCCGCATGATGCTGCGCCGTGAGATGGGCAAGGCCTCGTTTGCCGATCTGATGGATCGGGATGGGAAAATCCAGATCTATGTCAGAATCAACGACGTCGGCGAAGATGCGTATGCTGAGTTTCGAAAATGGGATATTGGAGACATCTTTGGCGTGAAGGGAACGGTATTCCGTACCCGTCGCGG
>JAFRSP010000058.1 GCA_017427525.1 Clostridia bacterium | reverse complement strand
AGGGGGACCTGTGATGCTGATTCGAGCCACCACGGAATGCGACGTTGAAGCTGTCGGCGCGATCTACGCCTATGCCAAGAAGGCCTTCAGGGAGGCAGGGATCCCGCAGTGGCAGGGGAGCTATCCCGACGCCGACACCGTTCACAGTGACGTCGCGGCCGGCATCGGTTATGTGCTGTGTGACGACGACGGAAGGGTCGTAGGTGCGGCCGCGCTGACGACGACGGTGGAGGAGGCCTACAATTTCATCTTCGACGGCAGTTGGCTGACTCCCTTGGAGGGACCCTATGTCACGGTGCACCGGATCTCGGTGGGTGAGGGCAGCCGCGGAAAGGGCTGGTCGAAGCGGATCTTCGCCTTTGCGGAAGAACTTGCCAGGCAGAAGGGATTTGCCTCCGTGCGGGTGGACACCCATGAACAAAACGCCATCATGCGCAGACTGCTGACCTCCTCGGGATATGTGCAGTGCGGCACCATCGTTTTGCTTGAAAGCGACGAAAAGGGCGCTCCCCGGCTCTGCTACGAAAAGCTGGTGTAAAAAAAACGGGCGGCAGAGGCTTCGCGCCTGTGCCCTGACCGCAGCGAGGCGTCCTCTGCCGCCTTGCGGAAGACACGGCCTTTCATAAGAAAGAGAGGACAGGTCTGTATGAACGACGTGCTTTCCATGAAGATTTTCTCCTTCACTTTGGGAGAGCTGATCAAGGTGCTTTGCATGTGGCTGCTCTGCATCGTGGTCGGCAAAGTGATTTTGCGTATCATCGACCGCGGGTTTTCGCGCCTGAAGGTCGATCCCAATCTGCAGGCCTTCCTGCACTCGGCCATCAAACTGATCATCTGGTTTGTCATCGCCGTCATTGTGGCCGATTCGCTGGGGATCCCCGTCACCTCCCTGGTGGCGCTGCTGAGCGTGGTGGGCATTGCGCTTTCCCTGGCGGTGCAGGGTCTGCTGAGCAATCTGTGCGGCGGCGTGCTGCTGCTGACCGCGCGCCCCTTCAAGGTGGGCGACTTTGTCGAGGCGGGCGGCGAATCCGGCACCGTGGTGGAGGTGGGCTTGATCTACACCAAGCTCCGGACGGTAGACAACAAAATTGTTTTCATCCCCAACAGTGACATATCGGGTTCCAAGATCCAGAACTTCACCCGGTTGCCTCTGCGCCGCGTGGATCTGACGGTCAGCGCCTCGTATGACGATTCCACCGCGGCCGTCAAGGCCGCCGTTGCCGATGCGATCGCCTCGGTGGAGGGGATTTTGCCGGAACCCGAACCTTTTGTCAGAGTGCTCGCCTATGGAGACAGCGCCATCAGCTACACCGTGCGCGTCTGGGCCAGGAGCCAGGACTATTGGGATGTGTATTTCGGTCTGACCGAAGCCGTCCGCGACGCCTTTGAGCGCGACGGCGTGACCATGACCTATAACCACATCAACGTGCATATGGTTCCGCAGGAGAAGGCCCCCGCAGAAGAATGAGATTTCGGCACGGAAGATATAATCTTCCGTGCCGAAAGAACCTGACATTGGATGCCGCAGTGCCTTCCGGCTGAATGTGTCGGCCGAAAGCCCCTGCGGCGCCTGTTTTTGCCAGCGGAAACCGGCTGCGCGGGGGAAATAGGGCTTGGAAGGGTGCGAAAGAGAAATAAACCGCCGCAGCCGAAGAAAAAATGCACAAATTTCTTTGCAAGGGGCTTGACTTTTTGAGCCTTCATTGCTATACTTAGTTCATTCGATTTGCTGGTGTAGCTCAATCGGCAGAGCAGCTGATTTGTAATCAGCAGGTTGATGGTTCGATTCCGTTCACCAGCTCCAAAGAAATTGAGAACAGTTGAAATATAGGGAGGAGTTCCCGAGTGGCCAAAGGGGGCAGACTGTAAATCTGTTGGCATTGCCTTCGGTGGTTCGAATCCACCCTCCTCCACCAACCTGCCGGAATTGCGTATGCGATTCCGGCATTTTTGCGTTGTGGGTGGATTCAAAGGGTAGCCCCTGCAAGACTCCGGCGGGGTTTTGCAGCCGCCGCGGCGCTTTTGCAGAAAGGCGAACCCTCCCTCTAAATACAAAACAGGAGCAAGCTCGCTTTGTGTTTTGTATGGAATTGGGAGGTTGAACCCTCTTGAGAATACGTCGAGAATCCTTTTCCTGTCCGCCTAATAAGTTGCCGACTTCCATGGAAAAACAGGACTTCTCTTTTAAGACTCCAAACGGTTTTACCGTTTATACGATATCGGAATATCGATCAGACCAATCAAATAGTCGGCAGAGAGATTATAATACTTGCAGAGCAGCACCAAATCATCGATTTTTAATTCTGCGCGTCCCGTCTCTATATGATTATACCCTTGCTGAGACTTCTTCAGGATCGCTCCAATTTGTGATTGCGTTAAGTCTAAATCTTCCCGCACGCTTCTAAGTCGTTCTCTATAATTCATAAAACAAGCCACCTCCGCATGTTCTATGAATTACCATAGCCTACTCAATTTATGAGTATTGACAAATACTCATAAATTGAGTATTATTTGAAAAGAGGATGACCAGAATTAGCTTTCCGGGAATTGAATAATTGTTGAATCTTAGAAAACGGGAGGTATCCTTATCGTGAAAATGAAGCTTTTTATTACAATTCTTTGTGGTTTGCTCCTTAGTACCATGCTCTCCCCTGTCGCATTTGCTTTGCAAGCCGAGGAGATTCAAACACTTGAAAATAAGCCAGAATCTCCACTGGTAGAGATCGAACCCAGTCTTTCCAACTTCAGCTGCGTCAATCCATATCCTTCAGGAAGATTCACGGATATAGATATTTCTGCATGGTATTACCCCAGTGTTAAAACTGCCTATGAATTTGGGTTGGTGAAAGGTTTCAGCGATACCATCTTTAACCCGAGCGGAAATATAACTCTTGCCGAATCCATCGCGCTTGCTTCCAGATTGCATAGCATCTATTATACTGGCAACGCGAAGTTTACTCAGGGGAACCCTTGGTATCAAGTATATGTGGATTATGCCGCAAAAAACGGAATCATTTCTGCAACTGCTTTTTCCGATTACAATGCCAAGGCGACAAGAATGCAATTCGTTAGTATTTTGGCACATGCACTTCCAGCAGAGGCATTCGCCGCTATCAATCAGATTCCGGATGGTGCTATTCCCGATATCCCCTCCGACAGTCAGAACGCCACAGATATTTACAATCTCTACCGCGCTGGAATTCTTACTGGGAATGACGATTGTGGAACATTCAATCCAAACAGCAATATCCAGCGAAGTGAAGTAGCGGCAATTGTCACTCGTACGGCCGATACCGCACGAAGAAAGAACTTTACATTGAAAGAAAAACCTTCCGTCTCTCTATCTCTTGATGATTTTTGTGGATTTTATGAAGCAACAGATTATCCTGCAACAGTAGTCGTCTGGAAATCCTCGAATCAAAATGTAGCTTATGCACAGGTTTGGGTGAAAAATGCATTCGGGAATTCCCAGTGTGAGTGCACGGCCGCTAGCCTTTTGGATAACGCTTTGCAATTAGAGTTTAAATCAGAAGGCACTATGCGACTTGAGAATAATGGAGATAATTCTGTGCTTACTTTTACTGAGGATAGTGGATTTATCCGAAAAGGGGAATCCTTTCCTTTGAGAAAGACGATTCCCCAACTTGGGGACTATGCTGGGAACTACTCTGCGGAAGTATATGACGGCGGTTCAATCGTTCTGGTAGGGTCGTTGTCAATTATAGATACGGGCGCTTTTATTTGGGATCACTCAACCGGCGTTATCACGGGTGTGTGTAATTATTCGGAAGAATTGGACAACTTAGGCCACTTGCATAAATGGATAGATTTTTATGGGGACAATGGGAAGCATTGGACGGCCGAAGTCTCTTCTGATAGTGAAGGGCAATGGATGTATGCAGAAAGAGCAGATGACGATAGCTTCCTTGAGGGATGGTTCGAGTTCCAAAAACAATAAAACAGATTCGGATCGATTTAGCGAATGAGCGACCTTCCAATCAAAACCCCCTCTTTGCCGCTAAAGGCAAAAGAGGGGGTTTATCGTAAGGAGAGTTGTAACGAAAAAGAAGCGAAATTTGAGCGCTTGAGCGGTTCACTCAGAGCCCCGTAAGCTTTGCAGGGATTTACTTTCGCCGCCGGGCACAAAGCCGAAATCTGCGTCTGCGGGAGGCCTTTCTGTACAGAGAGCGCGCACAGAAAGAGAAGTCCGCATGCAAAGGGCTCTGCCCTGAGCCGGGGAGTCGGGGGGACTTCCTTGCGGGGCGGGCATCAGCGGCCAAGCGGCCTGCGGAGGAATACAGACGCTGCCGCTGCCGACCCCTCATAGACATGGCGGCGGGTTACTCGGGGATCCCCCTGCTTTTCTGGTTCTGCCGTATGAGCTCAAAGAGCTCATCGGAGAGCAGGGAACCGATCCGATCTGCGTTTTCCGACGCAACGGTTTCGTCTGCGCCGATGCTACGAAAAAAGTGATTCAAAACGTCGTTTCGTTCTGCGGCTTTTTCCGCCAGAAGCAGCCCCTGCTCGGTCAGGAGGATGCCGTTTTCTTGGTCTGCTGCGACAAGTCCTTCTTCACAAAGCCGTTTTATGGCGTTGGTAATGGTTGGCTTGGAGTAGCCGAGTTCTTTTGCGAGATCGATTTTCCGAACCTTTCCTCCGGCTCGTTTGAGCCGGAGGATGGTTTGGAGGTAGAGGTGCTTGGACGTTGTTTTATTTCCCACGCGAATCACCTTTTGCAGGAGCCGTCTGCACAAAGCCTTTGGGCGGCGGAGGCTGCTTCTCCTTGTGGCAGGAGCCTGCCATGGCGCAATGCGCACAATTACAGCCGCAGGACGATTTTCCCTTCTTTTTATCCCGGATCAGGGTCGCCGCGGCCGCACAGGCGAGACCAATGACAATCATCGCTGCAGAGATCGTGCCGAGATTATTTGATAACCAGGCGAGCATTTGAAGTTCCTTTCCGCATCTGTGAGACGGGCCTTATGAGACCCGAACCGCCTCGGTGAGGGTGGTGGCTTCCTTGTAGGGACGCGCCAGCATATACACCATCGCAGCCAGGATTGCCGCGGCGACGATCACGCCGATGGGGTTTGCATGTCCCGTAAAAAATCCGCCGAACTGGTTGACCATCAGAGCGACGGCATAGGCGAAGCCGCACTGATAGGCGATGGCAAACCAGGTCCACTTTGCATTGTTCATCTCACGCTGGATGGCGCCGATAGCGGCAAAGCAGGGAGCGCAAAGCAGGTTGAACACCAGGAAGGAATAAGCGGTGACCCCGGTGAAGGTCGCTGCGAGCGTTTCATAGACGTTGCCGGAGGCTCCGTAGAGGATGCCCATGGTGCCGACGATGTTCTCTTTGGCTACGAGTCCCGTGAAGGAGGCGACGGCTGCTTCCCAGGTGCCCCAGCCAAGCGGCGCGAAGACCCAAGCGACGGCGGAACCGATGCTGGCGAGGATGGAGAGACTAAGCTCTTCTTCTTCGAGCATGCGGAAGCCCTCTTCCGTGAAGCCGAAGTAGGAGGCAAACCAAACGAAAATGGTGGAGAGCAGGATGATGGTTCCCGCCTTTTTGATAAAGCTCCAGCCGCGCTCCCACATGGAACGCAGGACGTTGGAGAGGGTCGGCCAGTGGTATGAAGGAAGCTCCATGACAAAGGGAGCGGGATTTCCCGCGAACATCTTCGTTTTCTTCAGCATAATACCGGAGACGATCACGGCTGCCATGCCGACAAAGTAGGCGGAGGTTGCCACCCATGCGCTGCCGCCGAAGATGGCGCCGGAAATCATCGCGATAAAGGGCACCTTTGCGCCGCAGGGGATAAAGGTCGTCGTCATGATCGTCATGCGGCGGTCGCGCTCATTTTCAATGGTTCGCGAGGCCATAACGCCAGGGATGCCGCAGCCGGTGCCGATCAGCATCGGGATAAAGGACTTTCCGGAAAGGCCGAACTTGCGGAAAACGCGGTCGAGCACGAAAGCGATGCGGGCCATGTAGCCGCAGGCCTCCAGGAAGGCGAGCATCAGGAAGAGCACCAGCATCTGCGGCACAAAGCCAAGCACTGCGCCGACGCCGGCGACGATGCCGTCGAGAATCAGGCCGCGCACCACCGCGCCGCCGCCCTCTTCCGCAACGTTCATGGCGTTTAGAGCATTCTCAACCAGCACGGGAATACCCGGGACCCAAATGCCGTAGTCCGCAGGATCAGGCTCGTCCCCGATTTCCGCAAGAGCCGCGGTCGCCTCCCTGTAATCGTTCAGCGTGGCGGTTGCAATCTCAACGGCGAGCGTTTCCTCATCTTCGATCTCATAGGGGAACTCCCCAACGGGCGCCATGCCGTTTTCTTCGATGTAGGCCTCGTAGCCGCCCACGATCAAAGCGGCTTCACCGTAACGTTCCGCCACTTCCTCATATTCAGAGGTGCCGATGCCAAACAGGTGCCAGCCGTCTCCGAAAAGGCCGTCGTTCGCCCAGTCTGTCGCGGCAGAGCCCACGCCGACCATGGCGATCCAATAGACAAAGAACATGACCACCGCGAAAATCGGAAGACCGAGCCAACGATTGGTCACGATCTTGTCGATCTTGTCAGAAGTTGTAAGGCCGCCCTGATTCCTCTTTCTGTAGCAGGACTTGATGAGGGAGGCGATGTAGACATAGCGCTCGTTTGTGATGATAGATTCCGCATCGTCGTCGAGCTCTGCCTCGGCATTTTTGATATCCCCCTCGATGTGGGACAAAACGTCTTCGGGGATGTGTAGCTTTTCAAGCACTTTTTCGTCGCGCTCGAAAATTTTGATGGCGTACCAGCGCTGCTGTTCCTCCGGAAGGTTGTGGATCGCAGCCTCCTCAATGTGGGCAAGAGCGTGTTCCACCGAGCCGGAGAAGGTGTGCATCGGCACAGTTTTCGTGTTCCTTGCCGCCTCGATCGCGGCCTCGGCCGCCTCGGTCACGCCGGTTCCCTTCAGGGCCGAAATCTCAACGATCCGGCACCCAAGCTGCAGGGAGAGCTCCGCCGTGTCGATGCGGTCACCGTTTTTCTTCACCACATCCATCATGTTGATAGCGATGACCACCGGAATGCCGAGCTCGGTCAGCTGTGTGGTCAGATAGAGGTTGCGCTCGAGATTCGTTCCGTCGACGATGTTCAGGATGGCGTCGGGCCGCTCGTCGATCAAATAGTTTCTGGCCACGACCTCTTCAAGAGTGTAAGGAGAGAGAGAATAGATGCCGGGGAGGTCCGTGATGGTAACGTCGCCGTGCTTTTTCAGCTTGCCCTCCTTTTTTTCAACGGTAACGCCCGGCCAGTTGCCCACAAATTGATTGGAGCCGGTGAGCGCATTGAATAAGGTAGTCTTACCACTGTTTGGGTTGCCCGCGAGGGCGATCTTGATATCCATAAGCAGTTCCTTTCTTTATGTTAACCTTAATTAACATAAGTGCAAAAAAAAGAGAGACTCACTCAACTTCGATCATTCCGGCATCTTCCTTGCGCAGAGAAAGCTCGTATCCGCGCACGGTAACCTCAATGGGATCGCCCAGCGGCGCCACCTTACGTACATAGACGCCGACGCCTTTTGTGATTCCCATGTCCATAATACGGCGCTTCACTGCACCCACGCCATGGAGCTTCACCACGTTGACGGTCTCTCCGATCTTGACCTCTCTCAGAGTTTTCATTTTCTGTTCTTCCTTTCTGTTACGCGATCAAATCGTGTCCGGCGTTATACCATGATTTTTCTCGCCATTTCTTCACTGATGGCAACGCGGGATTCTTTCACATTGACAATGACGTTTCCGTTCAAAGAAGTAATCACCGTGACGTTTCCGCCGACTACGAAGCCAAGGTTCTCAAGATGCTTCTTGACTTCAGGATTCCCGCCGATTCTTTTCACGGTGTTTTCCTCCCCAATGGAAGCAAGGGCCAAAGGCATCATTTCTATCCCTCCAGAAGTGGTGATCCAAAGCGGATGCGGCAGCAGACCGGAACTGACGTTATCCTAAGCTAACTATATGGTATTATAGTTACCCTAAGGTAACATGTCAAGTCTCTATCTTAAAAAAGTATAAAAACTTTTGCAAACAATGGTTGGCATTGATTTGCGGCGGGGGGTATGCTATCCTGAACCAAAAGAAACCCGATTCGGAGCGGGGAGAAACCGATGTTCATTCGGCGCATGGGGCGCCTGTTGTTTTGGAGCTTTGCCGCAAATTCAAAGGAGGAGATTTCGTTGTCAAACGATGCATCTGGCTTTGTTCTGCTGAGTGAGGCGGCGCCGGACGCCGTGCTGGAGATCCGCTACTTCTCCACCTACAACTTTATGGGGGAAAGGGTCGACGGCTACGAGCAGCCCACGGCGCTTTTGACCCGTGAGGCTGCCGCCGCGCTGAAAGCTGTCGGCGATTCTCTGGCGGGCAGGGGCTGCCGGCTGAAGATTTTCGACGCCTACCGTCCCAAGAGAGCGGTCGCCCACTTCATGCGCTGGGCGAAAGACGCAAAGGACACGCGGATGAAGGCGATCTTCTATCCGTACCTGGAAAAAGACAAGTTGATCCCCTCCGGCTATATTGCAGAGCGGTCGAGCCACAGTCGGGGCAGCACCTTGGATCTCACGCTGTTCGACATGGCGACGGGCAGGGATGTGGATATGGGAGGTCCGTTCGACTTCTTCGGTGAGCTGAGCCATCCCTCGTATCGGGGGATCTCCCGGAAGCAGTATGAAAACCGGATGCTCCTGCGGGAGGCGATGCTTGCGGGCGGATTTTTGCCCTATGAAGAAGAGTGGTGGCATTTCACGCTGGAAAACGAGCCCTATCCCGACGTCTATTTTGACTTTCCGGTGCATGAGGCCTCTCTTTTGCGCGGGTGAGACGTTCGTTTACCTGAGGGAAAAACGGAGCGGGCAGGAAAATCCGCCTGCTTTAAAGAGAAATCCGAGGTGTGCATATGACGGAGAAAACCTATGAGACCCCATGCGGGGTCATCCACTACTGGGTCGACCGGGGCGCGGAACAAATGGGGCCACCCCTTGCCTTCTTGCCCGGGCTGCTTGAAGATCATCGGCTGTTTGCCAAGCAGCTCGCATATTTCGCAGGGCGCTACCCTCTTTTTGTATGGGATGCGCCCGGCCATGCGGCGTCGCGCCCCTTTGAGCTGACCTTCACCCTGCCGGACAAGGCAAAATGGCTGGAGGAGATCTTCACGCAGGAGGGAATCGAGCGTCCGGTGGTCATCGGCCACTCCATGGGCGGCTGCGTGGGGCAGCTCTATGCGCTGGGGTTTCCCCAAAAGATCAAAGGGCTGATCGCCATCGATTCGGTTCCGCTTCGAAAGGAATACGCCTCCGCCCCGGAGCGGTGGTTCCTCAAGCGGACAGAGCCGGTATTTCGGCACTATCCCTGGAAGTCGTTTCTGAAGGTCGGGACGCGGGGCGTGGCAACCTCGGAATACGGGAGAGAGCTGATGCGCGAGATGCTCCTGACCTATGACGGAGATCAGGAGGGGTTTGCAAAGCTCGGCGGACACGGCTTTCGCATCATGGAGGCGGCGATGGAGGAGAATCTCCTGAAGGAGCTGCCCTGCCCTACGCTGCTGATCTGCGGGGAACAGGATCGCGTGGGTCTCTGCGCTCAGTACAACCGGGCCTGGCACGAGAAGACCGGCATCCCCATTGTGTGGATCGAGGGAGCCGGACACAATGCCAGCGCCGACGAACCGGAACGGGTGAACCGCCTGATTCAGGATTTCGTCGACAAACTGTAAAGCGAAAACTGTGAAGGGATAGCATGAACAAAAGAAGGAGCAGGCCGCAAGGTCTGCTCCTTCTTTTGTTTGATGTCGCAAAAAACGGTGCCGACCCCGGCAAAACAGGGATAAGTGCGGCCTTTTGCCTATTCCAGAGATGCGATGATCTCAAAATGGTTGCGGTGGGTTTGAATCAGCCCCTCTTTTTGCAGCTTGGAAAGCTCCACCGACATGGCGGCCCGTTCCACGCAGAGGAAATCGGCCAGTTGCTGCCGGTCGTATGGGATGTCGAAGGAGAGCCTCCCCTGCCGGATCGACTCCGAAGAGAGGTAGGAGAGCAGCTTTTCCCTGGTGGTGCGCTTGCTCATATGGGTGATTTTGTCGTTGAAAAGCAGCAGCTTTTGCGAGAGCACAGAGACAAGATTCCGAATCAGGCGGCTGTGATGTCCGCAGGCGGTGGGACAGGTGGAAAGAACTCTTCGCACATTGAGAAGCAGAACCTCGCAGGATTCGCTTGCGACCACGCTGATATTCAAAACCGAGCCCGGCGTGGCGGCATAGGGTTCCCCGAAGAAATCGCCTGCCGCACACTTGGCCAGAATATTCCGGCGTCCCCAGAGATCCTCTTGGATGATCAGAACCGAACCCGAGAGCACGAGCCCCATTTCGGAGGTGGAGTCGCCCGCACGGAAAAGGAAGGCGTCCTTTTCCCGAGAGACTACCCTGCCCTCCACACAGGTTAAGATCGAAAGGATCTCCTGGTCGGTCATCCCGTTGAAAAAGGGGCAGTGCCGCAAAATCAACAGATATTGTTCCAAAAAAACAGCTCCTTGTTTGAAATCAAACATACTTGTTGGATTCAACATACTATAATGAAGACACAAAGTCAAGGAGGAAGCAATCCTTCCGGAAGAGAGGAGCAGCAAGGATGAAGAGAAAAATCATTCGTATCGATCAGGAGCTCTGCACCGGCTGCGGGATCTGCGCAGCAGCCTGCCACGAAGGGGCCATCGAACTCGTCGACGGAAAGGCGAAGCTTGTCCGTGAGAACTACTGCGACGGGCTTGGCGACTGTCTGCCAGCCTGTCCCGTGAACGCCATTTCCTTTGAAGAGCGCGAAGCCCCCGCCTACGACGAGGCGGCCGTGCTTGCGGCAAAACAAAAGAAGATGCGGGAAAAGGGACAGAGCCTTCCCGCCTCCGGCTGCCCGGGCGGCAGAGCCTATACGCTGGACCGCGCGGTTCTTTCTCAGCCAATGCAGGCGGCGGCCATGGAGTCGGAGCTTCGGCAATGGCCCTGCCAGCTGAAGCTGGTGCCCGCCTCGGCGCCCTTTTTCAACGGGGCGAAGCTCCTGATCGCGGCAGACTGCACGGCCTACGCCTATGCGAGCTTCCACCGCGATTTCATGCGCGGCAAGGTCACGGTGATCGGCTGCCCCAAGCTCGACGGTGTGGACTACAGCGAGAAGCTGACCGCCATTCTTCGGGACAACGACATTCGCAGCGTAACCATTCTGCGTATGGAGGTGCCCTGCTGTGGGGGGCTGGAGCAGGCGGCAAAAAAAGCGCTGCAAGACAGCGGAAAATTCCTTCCGTGGCAGGTGGTGACTATCGGCACCGACGGAACCATTCGGGAATAGGAGGAGAAGATCGTGGAAAACAACATGTTTTGCTTCCAGTGTGAACAGACGGCGGGCGGCAAGGGCTGCGCCGGTCTTGCGGGTGTGTGCGGAAAGCGGGCCGACACCGCCGCCGTGCAGGATGCGCTGACCGGCGCCCTGATCGGACTGGCCCGCGCAGCGGCAGGCAATGAATCGCTGCTCACCGAGGAGACCGACCGGCTGGTGCTGAAGGGGCTCTTCACTACTGTGACCAACGTCAACTTCAACAACGAGACCATTGCAGCGCTTATCGGCCGCGTGGAGGCTGCCAAGAGAGCTTTGGTTCCGAACTGCGCATCCTGTGCGGCGTCCTGTGGGAGGACCGACAACTACGACATGCGTGCCCTTTGGGAGGACGACGAGGACATCCGCAGCTTGAAATCCCTCATTCTGTTCGGGATTCGCGGCATGGCGGCCTATGCCTACCACGCCGACCTGCTTGGCTACAGAGATCCCGAGGTCAGCCGGTTTTTCTACAAGGCTTTAAATGTCATCGGCATGAAGGACTGGGGTATGGAGCAGCTGCTGCCGGTCGTGATGGAGGTAGGAGAGGTCAATCTGAAGTGTATGGCGCTTTTAGATCGGGCCAACACAGAGACCTTCGGAATGCCCGTTCCGACCACGGTTCCGCTCACAGTGGAAAAGGGGCCCTTTATCGTCATCACGGGGCACGACCTGCTGGATCTCAAGCTGCTGCTTGAGCAGACCGAGGGCAGGGGGGTCAACATCTATACCCACGGAGAGATGCTGCCGGCGCACGCCTATCCCGAACTGAAGAAATACAGCCATCTCAAGGGAAACTTCGGCACGGCCTGGCAGAACCAGCAGAAGGAATTTGCCGGCATTCCGGCTCCGGTGCTCTACACCACCAACTGCCTGATGCCTCCGAAGGAGAGCTACAAAGACCGGCTCTTCACCACCGATGCGGTCTCCTATCCGGAGCTCCCCCACATCGGGCCCGAGAAGGATTTCTCCCCTGTGATCGAGGCGGCGCTTGCGCTGGGCGGCTATCCCGACGATCAGCCTTTCACCGGCGTCAACGGCGGCAGCACGGTCACCACCGGCTTTGCGCGGGGCGCAGTGCTCTCGGCGGCGGACAAGGTGGTCGAGGCCGTGAAGACCGGCGCCATCCGGCACTTTTTCCTGGTCGCGGGATGCGACGGGGCGAGGCCCGGGCGCAGTTACTATACGGAATTTGTCAAACAGACCCCGCCCGACACCGTGGTGCTGACGCTGGCCTGCGGGAAATACCGATTCAACGACCTGGATCTCGGCGAAATCGGCGGACTCCCCCGCCTGATGGATGTGGGACAGTGCAACGACGCCTACAGCGCCATTCAGATCGCGGTGGCTCTGGCAGAGGCCTTTGGCTGCGGCGTCAACGACCTGCCGCTCTCCATGGTGCTCTCCTGGTATGAGCAAAAGGCGGTCTGCATCCTGCTCACCCTGCTGCATCTGGGCATCAAAAATATCCTGTTGGGCCCCTCGCTGCCCGCCTTCCTCTCTCCCAATGTGCTGAACTACCTGGCCGAGACCTTCCAGATTGCACCCATCAGCACGCCGGAAGAGGATCTGAACAAGCTGCTGAACCGCTGATCTTGGACCGATCATCCGGGGATATAAGACTGGGAAGAGCGGCGTGCCCAACGGCACGCCGCGCTT
>JAFRSP010000057.1 GCA_017427525.1 Clostridia bacterium | reverse complement strand
GGGCCGCTTTTCAGGCAAGCGGTAAGCCTTGATTTTTTGCCTGTCTTTTCAGGCGGTGTGCTTTAGCATTCGACTGTCGTCTGAATTACTCAGCGTCCTTGTCGCGATACACGCCGAGCGGGAACTCGGGGATGGTCTTCTCGCGCATGAACTTGATGGAATCCACGGGAGAGAGGCCCCAGTTGGTCGGGCAGGCGGACATGCACTCAACAAGAGAGAAGCCCTTGCCGTCGATCTGATTCTGGAAAGCCTTCTTGATGGCTTTCTTCGCCTTCAGGATGTTGGCGGAAGAATCGAAGGAAACGCGCTCCAGATAGTAGGGGGCACCCAGCTGGCTCAGGATCTCGCACATATGCATCGGATAGCCGACGTCCTCAGCCTTACGGCCGAAGGGAGCGGTGGTGGCCTTCATGCCAACCAGGGTGGTGGGGGCCATCTGACCGCCGGTCATGCCGTAGGTGGAGTTGTTGACGAAGATAACGGTGAAGTTCTCACCGCGGTTCGCAGCATACATGATCTCGGAGAGACCGATAGCAGCGAGGTCGCCGTCGCCCTGGTAGGTGTAAACGATGGTGTCCTTGGGAGCCATTCTCTTCAGACCGGTAGCAACAGCGGGGGCGCGGCCGTGAGGAGCATTGGCAACGTCGCACATCCAGTGTCTGGTGGTGATGCAGCAGCATCCGACACCAACGACGCAAACGGTTCTATCCAGAATACCGAGCTCTTCCTGGACTTCGCAAACGATCTTAACGATGGCGCCATGCAGGCAGCCAGGGCAGAAGCCGCCGACAACGTCAGGCTGCTTCGTAGTCGGAGCATGATAGATTTTTTCCATTACTAATTGACCTCCTATCTATCTTACAGTGCTTTGAAAGCCGCGATGATCTCTTCGCGACCAACAATGTTACCGCCGGAACGACCGAACTGGTGGATCGGGATCTTTTCCATGATGGCGAACTTAACATCTTCCACCATCTGGCCGGGGATCGCCATCTCGACGTCGAGGATGAACTTGACCTTCTTGGGATCCAGAGCCTTGTAGGCTTCATAGGGGAAGGGATTGACGATGATGGGACGGATGAGGCCAGCCTTGACACCCTCAGCGCGGAGAGCGTCGACAGCGGACTTCGCAACACGGCCAGCGGTGCCGAAACCGGTCAGCACATACTCGGCGTCATCCATCTTATAGAGCTCGACCATCGTATCTTCCTTGGCCCACTTCTCGTAGAGCTGTCCGGAAATACGGTTGGACTCTTCAAGGCCTCTGGGGCCGGGCTTCTCGCCGGCAGCAATAGCCTCGACAGCCAGCATGGAGGTACGGCCGCCCCAGGGATCCAGGGTGACTTTACCGATATCACGGTACTTCAGGCCGTTGACCAGCCAGTTCTTTCTGGCCTCTTTTTCCTTGGCCAGCTGCTCGTCGCTCTTCATCTCGGGAAGAACAACGGGCTCCATCATGGAACCGATACAACCGTCGGCCAGAACCATAACGGGGTTACGGTCTCTCTCGGAAAGCTCGAATGCCTTGTAAGTAAGGTCAACCGCTTCCTGAACGGTGGAAGGAGCCACAACGATCATCTTGAAGCCGCCGTTGCCCTGAGCCTTGGTGGCCTGCCAATAGTCGGAAGCTGCGGGCTGGATGGAACCGCCGCCGGGGCCGCCACGCATGACGTTGGCGATAACGGCAGGCAGGGAGTCGTTGGCGATCTGAGAGATACCCTCAGACTTCAGGGAGATACCAACGCTGGAGGAGGAGGTCATAGCCTTGGCGCCGGCAGCGGAAGCGCCCATAACCATGTTGATGGAAGCAACCTCGGACTCGCCTTGGACAAAGTGTCCGCCAACCTCGGGCAGTCTGCGGGAGAAGTACTCGGGAACCTCGTTTTGAGGGGTGATGGGGTAACCGGCGAAGAAGCGGCATCCCGCTCTGACAGCAGCTTCAGCAATCGCTTCGCTGCCCTTCATGAATTTTCTTTCCATAGGTCATTTCCTCCTTACTTGTAGATCTCGATGGCGGCGTCAGGACAGGCGACGGCGCACATTTTGCAGGCGATGCAAGCATCCTGATTCACGACGGTCACAAAATGGTAACCGCTGGGATTGCTCTCTTTGCCCAGAGCAAGAACGCCCTTGGGGCAGTTGAGGATGCAGAGTTCGCAAGCCTTGCAGACTTTGCTGTTAATCTCGACCTTTGGCATAGCACTTCTCTCCTTACTCAAAATGATTTTATATAATGCACTTTGCCGACGCTTAGCGCATCGACAGACCGCGAGGGCCCTCGGGGATGATCTTTCCGGGGTTGCGCATCAGCCACGGATAGATGATGAAGATATCGACGGGGATCAGGGGTTCCTTCACCCGCTCTTTGACCTCGTCGTAGATATCGCTGAGAACGCAGACGTAATCGATCTCGGTGTCGCTGTCCTTCAGCATTTCCTTGAGCTTTTCGTTTCCGGCAACCACGTCTTCCGGTGTGGTCTCGAGCCCAAGGTTGGGATTGCTGATGATGTTGACCTTCTTGATGCGGGAAACGCGGGTGATGTTAAACAGCGTTTCGTTGATGCTCATGATGTCCTTCGACCAGGGCCGATAGGTGTTGATGACGAAAAACACGCAGGTATTCTCGTCGTTGAGCACATGGGAGAACTGACCGATCATGCGGGCGCCGGTCTCGTTGCCGCCGATATCCATCAGCGTATAGCTGTCGGGATCGGTCAGCGTTTCGATCACGCCGGGCACCAGCGTGGGGGCATCCAGCAGCTGTTTCTGGCTGTGAACGATGATTCCCATCTCTTCGAGCAGCTCAGAGACGTCACGCGTACGGAACATGCCCTTGGTCTGATCCATGTCAAACACATGGACGGGTTTGTCGGTCACTTCGGTCATGAGCTGTGCAAAATTCATGGTCAGCTCGGATTTCCCTGAACCGGCCTCACCGATAAAAACGAAATTCTTCTTTTTCGCGAGCAGGTCTCGGATGATATTCTTATCCATTTTCTTTACTACACGCTCCATGCTTCAGTGTCGGCAAGGGGCCTGTCCCCGCCGCAATGTCATCCAGCAGAAAATGGACGAATTCCTTGATTTTACAGAGAAAACCAAGCGAATACGTCACCAATTTCCAGGCTAATTATACTATAGGTTTGTGTCCGCGTCAACTTTACGCGCGCTCGATCGGCCGGGCAAAAATGAACAAATTTGCTCCCTGTTTTTTGTCACTTTCTTCGGGTGCTGCGGAGTATCGGGAACCATTTGCTTCAACTTGCTTCAAAAAGCCTTCGCTTTTGGGGAGGACCCTTGCGCCCACACTTCTTCCAGCGTTTTGGCAAAAGAAAAAGCACGCCTTTCCCGCGGTTGAAACCGGCTTCGTTTCTTGCAGATCGCATCCGAGCGCGCTTCCCTCGGGAAACTCCCCACACCGCTTTGTCGGGCCGGGAAGATACTTCCTGCAGATCTTCCGCTCTTCCCCGGAACACAATCCTTTTCGCCCTGTTTTATTCTCTCCGGAGCCTTTGGTTTTATTATATCACAAACTCCGCCCCGTTTCAAATTTTTCATTTCAGCCGCTTCGTCTTTGCATTCCCTGCCCCACTCTTCCGGTTTGACGCGTCTTTTGATCTATGGTATACTTTTTATATAAACCTCTATGAAAAGAGAGGGTTCCCCCTTGCGCAAACCGTCGTCCGTTCAGCCCAAAGGGCTGTCAGATACAACGGGAAAGGAGATGTTCGCATGGATATCAACGTCACTGCAAAAAAGTTTCATCTGAATGAGGAACTGCGCGCCCGGATCGACAAAAAGCTCTCCAAGCTCGACCGCTACTTCCGAAGCGATGCGCAAGCCTCCGTTCGGCTGACCACGCAGAAGAATGACGAGATCGCAGAGGTGACGATCGTCTCAGAAGGGTTGGTTTTCCGTGCACAGGCACGGTCTGATGAAATGTTCCATTCCCTGGAAGAGGCGACAGACAGTCTCGAGCGCCAGCTCCGCCGCCACAAGACCCGTCTTCAGAAACGTCTCCGCTCCGGAGCTTTTGAAAACCTGACCGATGAGACGCCCACCGAGGAAGCCTTCGAGCTCATTCGCCGCAAGCGCTTTGCTCTCAAACCCATGGACCTCGAGGAAGCCATCCTTCAGATGGAGCTGCTGGAGCACGATTTCTTCCTCTACCGCGACACGGCGGAAGATGCCGTGTGCGTTGTCTATCGCCGGAGAGACGGCGGTTACGGTCAGATCACGGCCGAATGATCGGCCGACCGATGCGGCTTTCGTCCCTGCCGCATCCATACAGCCCTATGGTTTTTCAAAAAATCTGCGCCCTCCGTTCTTTCGGAGGGCGCTTTCCTGAACATACGGCGCAATCCCATGCCGACAGATACGAATAAGGACCGCGGGTCGAGGTCTTCCCTTCCCGCGCTCAGAACGGAGTTTATGATGCAAACGGTTCAGCTGGTCGCCCCCTGCCTTTTCGGACTGGAGCGCTATGTCAAAGAGGAAATCTACGATCTTGGATATGAGACCGACGAGGTGATGGACGGACGGGTCCTCTTCACGGGAGATCTCGAGGCAATCGCCCGTGCCAATCTGCACCTGCGTTGTGCCGAGCGGGTCATGCTGCTTCTGGCGCGGTTCCCCGCCCGCACCTTTGAGGAGCTCTATCAGGGCGTCAAAGCGGTCAACTGGCCAGACTACGCCGCAAGGGAGGACGCTGTGATCGTGACCGGCTCCTCGGTTCGTTCGACGCTGTCCAGCATCCCCGCCTGTCAGCGAATCACCAAAAAGGCGATCGCGGATCGGCTGTGCGCCGCCTATGGTCTAAAGCGCCTGCCCGAGACAGGGGTTCGGCTGCCGGTGCAGTTTTTCCTGCTGCGCAACGAAGTCATGCTGCTGCTCGACACCAGCGGCATCCCGCTGCACAAGCGCGGCTACCGTGCCGAAGGAAACGCAGCTCCTATTCGAGAGACCCTGGCCGCCGCGCTGGTCCACCAGTCGCACTACCGGGGACGGGAGGTCTTTGCCGACCCCTTCTGCGGCAGCGGCACCATCGCGATCGAGGCGGCCATGCGGGCGCGGCGCATGGCGCCTGGACTGCGCCGCTCCTTCGCCTTTGAGTCCTTCGGCTTTCTTCCCCCGGTCCTGCTGCGCGACGCCCGTGAGGAAGCGCTCGAGGAGATCATCCCCTGCGAGCTCCCCATCCTTGCCAGCGATATCGACCCCGCCATGGCGGATCTCACTGCAAAGAACGCGCGGCTCGCCGGGGTAGAGAGCTGCCTTCGCATCCGCACCATGCCCGTTTCCGAGTTTCACCCCGAGGCCTCCCGCGGCACGCTGATCTGCAACCCTCCTTACGGCGAGCGGATGTCCGAACGGCTCGCATGTGAGGAACTCTACCGCGAAATGGGGAGAGTCTTCTCAAACCTCCGCGGATGGAGCACCTACATCATCACCTCCCATGAGGAATTCGAAGATTTCTTTGGCCGTAAGGCCAATAAAAGGCGAAAGCTCTATAATGGAATGATCCGCTGCGATCTATATCAATACTATGCCCCCCGGCTCAAAAGATCCGATGCATAAACCGCCCTTTTCCTCCATATCCTGTGCAGAAAGGCAGCTTTCTCCTGCCTTTGAAAAAAATCTTGCAACCGATTTGGAACCTCTTGACAACAGGGCGCCGGCGCGTTACAATGGATTAGCACTCGAGGAGTTTAAGTGCTAATCCATTTTTCTGGTCTGAAACATTTATGATAAAATGGGAGGTTATTACCATGACAGTCAAGCCCCTTGCAGACAAGGTTCTCATCAAAATGGTGGAAGCCGAAGAGACAACCAAGAGCGGTATCATCCTCGCCAGCTCCGCCAAAGAGAAGCCGCAGATCGCCGAAGTTGTGGCCGCCGGCCCCGGCGAAGTGGTAGACGGCGTTTTGGTTCCGATGAATGTGGAAGTCGGCCAGCACATCATTGTCAGCAAATATGCCGGCACAGAAATCAAGGTCGACGGCACCGACATGCTGATTGTCCGCCAAGGCGACATTCTGGCCATCGTTGAGTAGTAAGACGCGATTCTTTCAAAGGGATCCGGTTTTCGCCTGAACACGGCCGCCGGCCCTCCCTCCCGCAGAGCCGTCGCGGCTGTATGCGGGCAACAGCTTTTTGAATAAGGAGAGTAATGGAACATGGCAAAGCAGATTGCATTCGGAGAAGAGGCCCGCAAGGCGCTGCAGCGCGGCGTTGACAAGCTGGCCGATACCGTTAGAATCACCATGGGCCCCAAAGGCCGCAACGTGGTTCTGGAGCGCAAATACGGCGCTCCTCTCATCGCCAACGACGGCGTGACCATCGCCAAGGAGATCGAACTGGAAGACGCGTTTGAAAACATGGGCGCGCAGCTGGTCAAAGAGGTCGCCACCAAGACCAACGACGTGGCTGGCGACGGCACCACCACCGCCACCCTGCTCGCGCAGGCCATCATCCGCGAGGGTATGAAGAATGTTGCGGCAGGCGCAAATCCCATGGATCTGAAAAAGGGCATCGCGCAGGCCGTTGACACCGCCGTGGAAGCCATCCGCAAGAGCTCCGTTCCGGTCAGCGGCAGCGGGGATATCGCCCGGGTCGCCGCCATCTCGGCGGCCGACGAAGTCATCGGCAATCTGATCGCGGATGCGATGGAAAAGGTGACCTCTGACGGCGTGATCACCGTGGAAGAGAGCCGCACGGCCGAGACCTTCTGTGAGATGGTCGAGGGCATGCAGTTTGACCGCGGCTATATCTCCCCCTATATGGTGACCGACGGTGATAAGATGGAAGCCGTTCTCGACGACGCTCTCATTCTCATCACTGACAAGAAAATCTCCGCGATCCAGGAGATCCTGCCCCTGCTCGAGCAGGTGGTTCAGGCCGGCCGCAAGCTCTGCATCATCGCAGAAGACGTGGAGGGCGAAGCCCTGACCACCTTGCTGCTCAACCGTTTGCGCGGCACCTTCACCTGCGTGTGCGTCAAGGCCCCCGGCTTCGGCGACCGCCGCAAGGAACTGCTGCGGGATATCGCCATCCTGACTGGCGGCGAAGTCATCTCCGAGGAGCTCGGCTTCTCTCTTAAAGACACCACCATCGAACAGCTGGGCCGCGCCGCTCAGGTCAAGGTTCAGAAGGAAAACACTATCATCGTGGGCGGCGCCGGCGACAAGCAGGAGATCGCAAACCGTGTTGCTCAGATCCGCTCCACCCTTGAGGTCACCACCAGCGAGTTCGACAAAGAGAAGCTCCAGGAGCGCCTTGCCAAACTGGCGGGCGGCGTCGCCATTCTGCGGGTCGGCGCTGCAACCGAAACCGAGATGAAGGAAAAGAAACTCCGCATCGAAGATGCACTGGCCGCTACCAAGGCCGCCGTGGAAGAGGGCATCGTCGCCGGCGGCGGCACCGCCTTTGTTGAGGCCATCCCCGCCGTGGAAGCCCTGATGAAAGACGCCGCGGGCGACCTCAAGACCGGTATCAACATCGTCCGCAAGATCCTGGAAGAGCCGGTCCGGCAGATCGCGACCAATGCCGGCCTGGAGGGCTCGGTGATCCTGCAGAATATCCGTTCGTCGGGCAAGGCCCACTACGGCTTCGACGCCTACAAGGAGACCTATACCGACATGTTCGAGGCCGGCATCGTCGACCCCGCCAAGGTCACCCGTTCCGCTCTGGAAAACGCCGCTTCGGTCGCCTCGATGGTGCTGACCACCGAGAGCGTTGTGGCCGACAAGCCGGATCCCAAGGCTGACGCCGCCGCGGCTGCCG
>JAFRSP010000056.1 GCA_017427525.1 Clostridia bacterium | reverse complement strand
GGGACGAGCTCGTCCCTGTGCCGCTTCTTTTACTCCGTCACGAGGCGGCATCCACCGCTCTGCCGCCCTGTTGGGCAGCCGAGAAACGCACCCTGCCGGGCTCCGGGTTCCTTCCTGCCTAGAGCAGCGGAGCGAAGAGCCGCAGCACTCTGCTTGTCAGCCGCTGATACAGCGGGATGGCCCGAATCTGCTCAGGCGTGATCGGCAGGGCGCTCTGTCGGCTGCTCAGGAAATCCTGCTCTGCTGCGGTAACGGCCGGACAATTGCAAAAATAACAGGCGCATTCGAGATTGAGAAACAGGCTTCGATAATCCAGATTGATGGTCCCCGCCACGGCGCGAACCCCATCGGCCACGCAGAGCTTTGCATGCACCATACCGGGCTGATAGCGCAGCAGGCGCACGCCGGCTTCGGCCAGCTCCCGATAGTAGCTGATTCCCGCAAGGTTAAGCAGCCGGCTGTCTGACTTGCCGGGCAGCAAAAGCTCCACCTCCACGCCGCGGGCAGCCGCAAACTTGAGCCCCTCGAGCAGCTCACTGTCGAGAATCAGATAGGGCGTCATGACGCGCACCGTGCGCTCGGCCCGGTTGATGAGATCGAGATACACGCGCTTACCCACATCCACCTCGTCAAACGGACTGTCCGCAAAGGGAACCACATATCCCTCTCCCTGCACAGGGAAGGATCTGAGATAGCGGTTTTGGAAGGGAAGGGAGTCCTCTTTCTCCTGAAGCTCCCAGGTTTTAAGGAAGATCGAAACGAGGCTGGTGACCGCATCGCCCTCCAGACGCACCCCGCCGTCCTTCCACTCGTGGGGCACCGAGAGATTGGCATATTCATCTGCCAGGTTGATCCCCCCCGTGAAGCCCACCTTACCATCCACCACCAGGATCTTGCGGTGCAGACGGTTGTTCTGGACCGAAGACGGAAGCGGGTGGATGGGCGAAAAGATCCGGCAGGCCACGCCCCGCTGCTCAAGCTGCTGACAAACGTTCTCCGGCAGTCGGCCGAGGATCCCGAGGCCGTCCATCATCAGGCGCACCTCGACCCCCTCGGCCGCCTTGCGCACCAGAATCTCGTGGACACGATCCCAAACCTCGCCCTCCGCCACAATAAAGTATTGCAGAAAGATGAATTCCCGCGCCTTTTCCAGATCCTCCAGCATCCGGCGCACCATGGCGTCTCCCATAGAGTAATACTGCACAGCCGTGTTGGAGTAGGCGGGAAAGCCCAATCGGGCGAGAAAGCGGCACAGCCCGTCGGGCGGCGGCAGCTCGCCGGTCAAACGGTGCCGATCCAGCTTTCTGGCGCGCCGTTTCATAACAATCAGACTGGGCTGCACCTTGAAAAAGAGGTAGATCAGCGCCCCGAAGATGGGCAATATGGCGATGGGAATGATCCAGGCCAGCTTGAAGTCGGGATTGGCGCGCTTGTTGACGATGAACACGATCATGACGGCCGAAAGCAGCGAATAGGTCGTCAGCTGACGGAAGGGCAGAAACAAAACGGCAAACTGAACGCAGAGCAGGAGAATCACAAAAAATGTCCTGGAAAAAAGCACCCGTTTGATGATGACGTCCCAGGTGACCCTGCGCTTTCCGGAATTGCCCATCGCGATTTCTACCCTCCTTTCTCTTTCGCGTCTGCTTTATCCTATTGCCGGACGTCGTCCGCAAGGCCCCGCTCCACTGCGTCAAAGCAGGCCTCGGCCGCATCTAAGGCGCAATCGTCCGCGGGGAGCGTGGCCTGTGCGAAGGTCGGTCCGCCGCCGCCCTTTCCTCCGGTCTCCAGCAGGCTTTTGATCGCCTGATTCATTTGGAAGGAACTATATCCTTTCGGCTGCGACAAAACCACGGGAATCATCCCGTTCGTTTCGCTCTTCAGCGCAACGGCGCATGCCTTTTCCTTCACCAGCTGCTCACAGAGCGTTTTGAGCTCCTTCTGATCCCTGTCCGGCAGCGTGGCGCGAACCAGCAGCCGTTCTCCGCAGGAAACGGCATTTGCAAAAAGGCTCTCCACCTCATAGTGAAGCAGGCGCTCCTCGAGTCTTCTGTTGGTCTCTGCCGCCCGCTCGGCCTGCTCTGTCAGCTGCGTCACCCGTTCCACCACGGCGTCTGAGCCGCAGCCCAGCAGCACCTCGAGTCGACGATAGTCGGCCGTTTTGCGTTCGTAATCCTCGATTGCCCGGCGGCCGCACACAAAATACAGGCGAAGCTCTCCGCGCGCGCCCTTCTGGCCTGCGATGTTTTTGGCGTTTAAAATCTGGATCCGCCCAACCTCGTCGGTGGTGCGCACATGGCTGCCTCCGCAGCCGATCAGGTCATAGTCTTCGATTTCGACCAGGCGGATCACGGCGTGCGGCGTGACCTTGTGCCGCATGCGCGGCAGATAATGCGGCAACTCCTCCGGTGTCACCGAGAAGCAGTTCACCGCACGGGCCTGCGCTGCCAGAGCGTTTGCCTCCCGCTGCGCTAGTTCGATCTCCTCCCAGGACAACGGCCGCTCCAGATCGATCTGCCCCACAAAATCCTCCCCGCGGAAAATGGTGGTCATATCGTCGAACAGATGCTCGATCACGGCCGACAGGATATGCTGTCCCGTGTGCTGCTGCATGAGAGTGTAGCGGAATTCCCAATCCAGGCAGCAGACCACGCCTTCGGTTTTCTCCGGCTCCCGGGCCAGCTCATGCAGCAGCTCGCCACTCTGCTCCCGAACGTCGAGCACCTCGATCCCATCGATGGTCCCGCGGTCGGCAGGCTGACCGCCGCCCTGCGCATGAAAGATGCTGTCTGTGAGGGTCACCCAAATCTTTCCTTTTTCTTTTTGAACCCCCGTCACGTCGGTCACGCATTCCGTGAGATAGGCGTCCGCTTCATGGAGTCGATTCGCAGGCATTCCAGTCTCCCCTTTCACGCTCTTGCTATTTGTTTGAGTATACCACACCCGGCTTCCGCTTTGCAAAAAAGAATCCTTCTGAAAAAAAGGCTTGACAACTCCGAACGCGCGTGATATTCTTTTAAGTGTACTAACACTTGTAATACAGTTGGTTCACTTCACACACTCGCAGAAAAGGAGGAAGCAGGCTTGATTTCCATCGACTACAAGGATCGGCGTTCCATCTACGAACAGCTGGTCGACCGAATCAAGGCGCTGATCGTCGGTGGGATCCTTCCCTCCGGCAGTCAGATCCCCTCGGTCCGTCAGCTTTCCGCCGAGCTTTCCATCAATCCCAACACGGTGCAGCGCGCCTATTCGGAGCTGGAACGTGAGGGCCTTATCTACAGCGTCAAGGGACGGGGCAACTTTGTTTCGGAAGACGCTTCCCTTCTGCAGAGAAGCTCGCAATTGTCCCTGATTCAAAAGTTCTCCGAGTCAGCGCTTGCCGCCATGCAGGCGGGGGTGCCCAAGGCAGAGCTTGTCCAGGTTCTCGACGGTCTGACCGACCCTCATGAACCGATTCAATCGAAAGGAGAATCCCTATGATCACAGTGAATCATATTTCAAAGAGCTTTGATCGGATTCTGGCAGTCGACGATGTGAGCGCCGAGATCCAACAGGGCTCGGTTTTCGGCCTGATCGGCAGTAACGGAGCGGGCAAATCGACCTTTCTTCGGCTGCTTGCAGGCATTTTAAAGCCGGACGCGGGCGAGATTCTGATCGACGGGCAGCCGGTATATGAAAATCCTGCCGTCAAGGAGCGTTGTTTCTTCATCAGCGACGAACAATACTTCTTCCAAAACGCCACGCCCGAATCCATGAAGCAGTTCTACCAGTCGCTCTACCCCCTCTTTGACGAACAGCGTTTCTATCATTTGATGGAAGGCTTTTCACTCGACCCCAAGCGCCGGATCGCCTCCTTCTCCAAGGGGATGAAGAAGCAGGTTTCGGTGATCTGCGCCGTTTCCTCCCGCGCCGACTACGTCTTTGCCGACGAAACCTTCGACGGGCTAGACCCCGTTGCCCGGCAGGCGGTCAAAAGCCTCTTCGCCGCCGATATCGCCGACCGCGGCATGACGCCGGTGATCGCCTCGCACAACCTGCGCGAGCTGGAGGACATCTGCGACCATGTGGGACTGCTGCACCAGGGCGGCATCCTCTTCTCCCGCGACCTGTCTGATATGATGCTCGGCATGCACAAGCTGCAGGCCGCCTTCTCCCGGCCGGTGGAGCCCTCAGACTTCCCGTCGCTCGAGATCCTGCGCTTTGAGCCCCGCGGCAGTCTGGTCACCATGACGGTGCGCGGCGAGGCAAGCGAGATCCAATCCGCCGTCGCCGCCATGCAGCCGCTCTTTATGGAGCTTCTGCCCCTCTCTCTTGAGGAAATCTTTATCAGTGAAACGGAGGTTGCCGGCTATGACATCAAAAAGCTCATTCTGTGATTTCTCTCTGCTGCGCGGCCGCCTGAAGCGGGGTGCGTGGCTGCCCGGGCTCTTTGCAACGCTTCTCTTCTTTACCCTGCCGGTTGCAACGGCGCTCACCATTACCAACTACCGCCCACGGGAATACTATATTGAAGCCGGTTATGATTATACGCTCATCCAGTCGACCTATCGGCGAGGAATCGAAAACTTGGTGGAAAACACCGGCATCATCGCGATGCTCTTTGCCGTCCTCGCCGGCACGCTGTGCGCCTTGATCGCCTGGAATTATCTCAATAGCCGCCGTCAGGTCGACCTCTACCACAGCCTGCCCCGCAGCCGCACCACCCTGTTCGGCAGCTCCTATCTCTACGGACTGCTCTCCTTCCTTCTTCCCCTCATCGTCATGGAGGCTCTGGCGCTGCTGGTGATCTCGCTGACCGGGTTTCTCCCCTATCTGGATTGGAATCTCTGGCTTCGAACCCTCTGCCGCATTACGGTGCTCTTTCTCTCCTGCTATGCGATCTGCACCGTGGCCTGCCAGCTCTGCGGCAATATCCTTGTGGCCATGCTCGGGTGCGCTACCTTCCTCTCCTTCTTCCCCGCGCTGATCACCCTGCTCAACTACGCCTTTTCGCATTACTTTGAAACCTTTGTCGAGTTCGGCGACACCACGGAAAAGCTGTATCGTCTCACCTCGCCCATCGCCGATCTGCTCTTCGCCGCCAGCTTCGGCACCGCCAAAAAAGCTTCGCCCTACTGGCTCTGGTGGATCGCAGTCAGCGCAGGCTGCACGCTGATCGCCCTGCTGCTGCATCAGCGCCGTCCCTCGGAGGCGGCAGCCAACGCCCTGGCCTTCCGCGTCAGCCGTCCCTTTATCAAGTATCCCATCATGGCGGTTGTCACCATGGTCTTCGGATTCTTCTTTGAAGGCATCGGCGGGAACGACGGCTGGCTGCTCTTCGGCTGTGCGGCCGGCATGATCTGCTGCCACGCCGTGCTCGAAGCCATCTTCGACTTTGACCTCCGCTCCATCTTTAAAAACCTCAAGGGACTCGGCGCCTTTGCGATCTGCTTTGCTCTCTTCCTGGGAACGCTTTACTTCGACTGGCTGGGGTTCGACAAACGCCTGCCCGACCGTGACAATCTGAGCAGCGTTTCCATTTCGGTCGACAGCCTCACAAACCTCTATTCCAGCACCGGCATCAAATATGACCGCTTTTCCTCTTACACCTCCATGCTCAAAAACATGCGGTTCGACGATCCCGAACTGATCGACCTCGCCTGCCGTCTGGCAGAGTCCGGCGTTTCGGCCCTGGAGCAAAACCTTTCCGACCCGCATGGGCAAAATGTGATTCTCACCTTCCGGAAAGGAGCCTCCTCCTACACCAGATCCTATTCCCGATTCGACCAAGACATCACGCCCATCCTGTATGATATCTTTGACAATCCCGGCTTCCAAGAACAGTTCTACTTCGTCTATCAGATCGACCCCGCGGAGCTCGAGCACGTCTCTGTGACCGATCACTGGCGGTACTATAGTCAAAACAACTTCACCCGCTCGGACCCCGCCCTGCTGAAGGACCTGATCGAAGCGCTGAAGGCCGATATCCCCACCGTGTCCGCGCAGGAGCTGTCCCACCAGGATTATCTCTACACCATGGATTTCTACAAGCCCGATGGCAGCAACTATCTCATCCCCGTCTATGCGGGATACGAGAAAACCCGTGCGGTGCTGCGGAATTCCGGTGCGGCCGAGCCTCCGGCTCTCTCTGCCGGGGAGCTCAGCTCCATCATGATTCAGGTGTATCCCTACCAGTATAATCAGATCACCGAGACGGTGGAGGTCCCGGGGCTGACGGTCGAGCGCATTGCCGCCGCTGTGGATACCGTCCGCGTGGCCTATGACGATGAAAAACGCGGCTATCTGGAGATGGACCTGCCCACAGACGGCACGCGGAATCCGCTCATCTTGATCGATCCGGAACGGTATTACAATCTCTCTCTGCTGATCGAAGACGAAGAGCTCATCGAGCTGCTCCTGCCCATGATCTACAACAGCATGAGAAGCTGGTATAACCCCTTCCTCATCACCGAGGGCTCCTTCACCATTACCCTGAACCCCGAAATTCAGGGGGAGACCTCCTATCCCGATTTCTACTTCACGGAAAACCATGTTCCCCGCGCTCTGTATGACTATATCAAGGGACTGGACCTTCTCCCGGAAGGGGAAGACCCCTACTTGGAGAGAAAACCAGAAGCGATCCCTGTTTTCTCGTGAACGATGGATCCTCCGCCTTTTGTTTGCCATTCTTTCCCCTCTCTTTACTGAAGCGCCCCCTGCTCGTTGGAGC
>JAFRSP010000055.1 GCA_017427525.1 Clostridia bacterium | reverse complement strand
CTCCCCCATAAAATGCAAGCTTCGCCCGCACGAAATCTGACAAAACAGCCGAAATCCTTCCACTTTCTAACCGTTGAGCGGGTCGATCGGCTTTCCGGCCGCACTGATGTTTCCATCTCCTTCAGACTGCTCACTTTTTCTTTTCCAATTGACGCAAGGTGAGATTTCAGGTATAATAAGGACACCATTGGAAGAATCGGTGTTCCTGAAGGCCGCACTATCCGGGGAGTTAGCGGTGCCCTGTACCCGCAATCCGCTACAGCGGGGGAGAATTCCCTGCTGAGGGCTCCTGCTGTGCGGTTTGCCCGACGAGTGAGAGTGATGAGAGACAGGTCTTGCGCAATGTTCCTCCGTGAACCATGTCAGGCGGGGAACCGAGCAGCATTAAGCGGATCCGAGCATGTGCCGTAAGAGCGCCTGTTTTGAGCTTTCCCCGGCGGTCCCACGCATAGCAGCGAGTTCGAAGCTGGGTGTGCGGCCTTCAGAGACACCGATTTTTTTTGCAATCCGATCGTTTTGTCAGCCTGCCTGCGGCAAACGGCCGGTCCAGGTTTTGCGGAGGGAGGGAGTTTATCGAATGTATCAGGCACTGTATCGCAAGTGGCGCCCGAAAACCTTCGACGATATGAGCGGACAGGCTGCCGTTCGTCAGGTTCTGCGCCAAGAGGTGGAAAGCGGACAACTCTCTCACGCCTATCTGTTCTGCGGAACCAGAGGCACCGGAAAGACAACGGCGGCCAAGATTCTGGCCAAGGCGGTCAACTGCCGCAATCCGAAAAACGGCAACCCCTGCAACGAATGCGATATCTGCCGCGGAATCGACGACGGCTCGATTCTCGACGTGCTGGAGATCGACGCCGCCTCCAACAACGGCGTGGACAATATCCGTGAGATTCGCGACGAGGTGCAGTATACCCCTGCGCTGACGAGCTACAGAGTCTATATCATCGACGAAGTGCATATGCTCTCGTCCGGCGCCTTCAACGCCCTGCTGAAAACGCTGGAGGAACCCCCAAAGCACGTGATTTTTATTCTGGCGACCACGGAACGGCATCGGATCCCGGCCACCATCGTTTCACGCTGCCAGTGCTTCGACTTTGTACGAATCCCCGCTGGGGAGATCGTCGCGCGTCTGCAAACCGTGGCCGAGGCCGAGCACATCCGCCTCACCCCCCGCGCCGCCGCCCTGATCGCCCGTCTTTCGGATGGGGCTTTGCGCAATGCCCTCTCGCTTTTGGATCAATGTGCGGTTTCGGGCCAGGAGATCACGCAGGAGATCGTCTCCCAAATCGCCGGTCTCTCCGGACGCAGGGAGCTTTTCGACGTGTCGGCAGCTCTCGCGGCGCAGGACAATGCGGCGATCCTTGCCGCAGCGCAGCGTCTCGGCGAAGCGTCGCAGGACCTGACCCAGTCAACCGCGGAACTGCTGACCCACTTTCGCGATCTGCTGCTCTGCAAGAGTGTGAAGGACCCCGAGGCGCTGCTCGCCTCCCCGCCCGACGAATTTGAGGCGCTCCGCACCCGTGCGCAGGAACTCACGGCGGGCGCCCTTCTTTCGGCCATCCAGACCCTGCGTGAGGTGCTGGACAACATGGCGCGATCTTCCCAAAAGCAGGTACTGCTCGAGCTGGCTCTGCTGGAACTGACGACGCCTCAGCTTGACGCCAGCCCCGCGCACCTTTTGAGCCGACTGGAAAAACTGGAAAACCGCCTCGCATCCGGCGAGTGGATCGCGGCGCAACATACGCCGCAGACCGTTCGGCAGGAGACTGAGACGACAACTCCAGCGAAGGAGCGGGAAACAGATGATCTTCCGCCCTGGGAGCTGCCTGCTTCCCCTGAAGCGCCGGCCGCTCTCTCCCCTGCCGTGGCCCCTGCACAGCCGGGGCCTTTGCCGGTAAACGACGCGCCCGGCGGTCTTCCCCCATTCTGGGGCGATCTGCTGGCCGCTGTGGATCCCAGCGTTTCAGGATTTCTCCGCTCAGCCGAAGCCACCCTGCAGGGAGACGTTCTGACGGTGGTGCCCGGCAGCAGCTTTGCAGGACGCATGCTGCAAAAAGAAAGCGTGCTTTCGCAGATCTCGGAGGTTCTCTCCCGCGTTGCAGGGCGCCCCTGCACGCTTCGCATCGGCGAACAGGAGTCGAAAGAGCCTTCTATTGGCAATCCCTTGTTTGAACAGCTCGCCAATAAAATCGAAGCCTTACAACAGGAGGAAGAATAGATGAAAGCCAGAGTTCCCAAGAATCCGGCCGGCGGAAACCTGATGGAGCAGATCCAGAAAATGCAGGAAGAAATGCAAAAAAAGCAGCTTGAGCTCGAAGAAAGCGAATACGAGATCAAGGCCGGGGGCGGCATGATCCGGTTGGTCATGACCGGAAAGCGGCAGGTCAAGGAGCTCGAACTCGACCCCGAGATCGTCGACCCCGAAGATCTGGAAACCCTTCAGGATCTCATCGTGGCCGCCGTCAACGAGGCCGTCAACACCGTGGAGGAGACCGCCGCCCGCGAGATGGAAAAAATCACAAGCTCCATTCCCATGCCGAACCTCCCCGGCATGCCGAAGCTGGGATAGGACGGGACGGATATGAACGGACAGACCGGCTATGTTTCCCGACTGATCGAGAGCTTCTCCAAGCTGCCCGGAATCGGTCGAAAAACGGCCTCCCGGCTTGCCTATCATGTGATTCACATGAACTATGAGGAGGCCATGGAATTCGCCGCAGCCATCGTGGATGCCCGCGAGAACCTGCACTATTGCGCCTGCTGCCAAAACCTCTCTGACGAAGAGCTCTGCCCCATCTGCGCGGACGACGCCAGAGACCGCAGCCTCATCTGCGTGGTGGAACGCCCCAGAGATATCCCCTCGATTGAAAAAACCAGGGAATTCCACGGGCTCTATCACGTGCTGCACGGCCTGATCTCTCCCATCGACGGGATCGGTCCGGAGCAGCTCAAGATCAAGGAGCTGCTGGAACGCGTCGGCAAGGGCGATGTGAAGGAGATTATCATGGCCACCAATCCAACGGTGGAGGGAGAGGCCACGGCGCTCTACCTGGCGCGCCTGTTGAACCCCTTTGACGTGACGGTGACGCGGCTCGCCTTCGGGCTCCCCGTCGGAGGAGACCTCGAGTATGCCGACGAGGTCACCCTTTCGCGCGCAATCGAAGGCCGCCAAAAGATTCTATAGAACGCCGCATTTCCCTCGTAAAACCCGCGAGAAATCTCAACCAATCCCAAGCCGGCAGGTCGGAACCCAAAACGACCTGCCGGCTTTCCCGTTTTTCGCCGCTCTTATCTGTTTTTTTATGAAATTTGCACAAAAATTACCGGGCCATCCTCCGAATGTTCTCCCTTGCCGCAATGTCCATCCTGTGATATGCTAAGTTTAATTCATTCATTTTATCCGTTTTTTAGCTTAAATAAGGATAGGTAATAGTTATGTTGGGAGCAAAGATGGAAACCCTCCTTGCCGTTGCGGAGTTTCGCAGCTTCACAAAGGCTGCGGAAAAACTCTCGCTGACACAGCCGGCAGTGAGCCACCACATCAGTCAATTGGAAGAGGAACTGGGGGCGATTCTCTTTCTGCGCGGCAGAGGCGGAATGCGACTGACTCCCGAAGGAGAGATCGCAGTCCGATACGCGCGGCGCTTCAAAGCGTTGGAGACCAAGCTGCACTACGAGCTGGCAAACACGGCGAAAAATTTGACCAACCTGCGCATCGGAATCACCCACACCTCGGAAAGCAATTTAACGACCGAGGTGCTTGCGAAGTGCAGCAGCCTGCACCGCGGGCTCAGCATAACGATTGAAACGGATACCATAAATAATCTTTATGAAATGCTCGAAAACTATGAAATCGATCTTGCTATTGTAGAAGGCACTCCGAATAACCCCCGTTTTTCTTCCCTGATGCTGGACACCGACTATCTGGTCTGCATCATGTCGAACAACAATCCCCTCTCCAGGCACGGAATGGTCACGCTGTCCCAGCTCAAAGAGGAGCAGATGATCCTGCGCCTGCCCTCTTCCGCCACACGTATCCTCTTCGATGCAACGCTGCGGAGCATCAACGATTCGATCGACAGCTTCAACGTCACCATGGAGGTCGACAACATCGCCACCATCAAAGACCTGATCCGCAAGGATCTGGGGGTATCGATCCTGCCGAAGAGCGCCTGCATGGACGAACTGCGAAAGGGCAAGCTGGCCGCCCTTCCGATCGAAAATCTGAGCATGGCCCGCGAAACCCGTATCGTTTACAACAAGGATTTTGCGCAGGCCGAGCTTCTGGAGGAAATCGTGCGGATCTATCAGCAGACCGCCGCCCTGTATCACTGAAGGGCTGCCGCCCGACTATGTCCCGTTTCAAAAAGGGAGAGAGTGAAATGGTCACTCTCTCCCTTTTTGCGTTGGATGCACATCCCCGAAGATCTCTAAAGCCATCCTTGGGCACTGTTCCGGCTTGCAGCTCAAAGATAGCTGCGCAGATTCTCTGCAAGGTCGTCTTCCAGATCCATGAGCTGCTTTGTCAGATCAATCGCCTTTGGTTCCGCCTCAGCACAGTCGTTGAGCATCTGCTGCAGCGATTTGATTCCCATGTGGCAGCCGTCGGTAATCAGATCGGCCACTGCGGCATCGGTGGGATTCATGGTCAACTTCAGATTGGTTTTCATCCACGACATGCCCTTGGCCATCATACCGGGTTCCGGGCCGTCTCGGTTGTAGCTGCGCAGCATCGAATCGGCTTCTTTCCCCAGTTTTTCATGATCTGCCTTACTGTCTCGCAGCAATCGCAGGAGATTCTGGTCCTTCACGGACGAAAGCACCTCGTCGATGGAGGCAACTCCCATCACAGTTCCCGAGTAGCACTCCTCCAGAAGTCGGATAGTCGCGTCTTTCATAAACAGGCTCCTTCCCTCTCTTGACTTGCCTCTTTAGTATCCGCAAGTATTCTCCGGATATACCAAACTGGAAATTCCTTCTTTTCTGTGGTATCGTATAGAAAAGCGCCGCTTTTATCCCGTATGGTTTGGGCGCATCCCGCAGAAGGCGGAGAAAGGAGGAGGCGTATGTCCATCCAATCATCTCTTTGTTATATCGAGCAGGAGAGTAAGGTTCTCATGCTTCATCGCGTCAAAAAACAAAACGATCTCAACCACGACAAATGGATCGGGGTGGGCGGAAAGTTTGAGGAGAAGGAGAGCCCTCACGACTGCGTGCTGCGCGAAGTTGGGGAGGAGACGGGGCTGACCCTGACCGATCTCCGCTACCGCGGCCTCGTCACCTTTGTTTCAGATGAAGCCCCTACGGAATACATGCACCTCTTCACCTCCTCTCGCTTTACGGGCTCGCTGAGAGAGTGCGACGAGGGAGAATTGGTCTGGGTGGAAAAATCCCGTCTGACCGAGCTCACCCTCTGGGAGGGCGACCGCATCTTCCTGCGGCTTTTGGAGGAGGAGCGCCCTTTTTTCTCCCTCAAGCTGGTCTATGCGGGAGACCATTTGACCCATGCCGTTCTCGATGGAAGTCCCCTTCCTCTCGAACCCCGATGAGTGCCGCTTCTCTTCTTCCCCGGGAAGGCGGTGTGTCTTTGGAGCCCTTTTCTTTACAAAGAAAAGCCGCGCAGAAGGAACTTCCCTCTGCGCGGCCTCATTTTTCCCTGCAGCCAGTCTGTCCAAGAGGCAGATCGCGCCTGAGCCCGATTCTATCCAAAATAGCGCAGCGTGGACAGCACCGCAAAGTCTGACTGCGATTTGCGATATCCCCGCTGGAACTGCGGAAAGTCGCTGTCGAACTCCGCGTATGCCTCATCCGCCACATTCGAAAAACAGGAGGACTCCACAAACCGACCCCTGATATCCTTGAGCCCATTTTCGGTCAGAGGAATCCCCATCAGCGCAACGGCAAAGGCTCCTTCTGAATCACAGACGCCATAGCGCTCTGCGGGACGAAATCCGAATCGGGTATAATATCTGGGGTCTCCAAAGAGAAAGGCCCCGCAAAAGCCCATTTCAGCGGCAAGCTCCAGGCAGCGCTTCATCAGATCGCTGCCGACCCCTGCTCCCTGCGCAACGGGGTCCACACTGAGCGGCCCGATGCAGAGCACCTCATGCGGCTTTCCCTCTTGGTCTTCAACCATCGCTCTGGAGGCGGCGATATGTCCCACGACGGAGCCGAAATCTTCCGCCACGAGAGAAAGCTCGGGAATAAAAGCGTCGTCTTCCCGCAGCAGGTGCAACACATAGTGTTCCTTGCAGCCGAGGGTATTGACATTCCAAAATGCACGCTTGGTCAGTTCTTCCACAGCGCGGTAATCCGCGGGAGTTTCAAGCCGAATGGAGATCGCCATATCTGCCTCCTCATCAATCGTGAATGATACAAAAGCTGCAAAAAGCGCCGGAAACGCTTGGGGCTTCAGCTTTTTTCTTATCCTACCATGCAGCGTCAGGTTTTGCAAGTGATTTTGACGCACGGCGGTCACAAATACGCAGTTCCTTCAGCAATTTTATCTGTTAAGTTTTATGCCTTGTCACTTGTTTTCTCGCTGAGGTTTTCCGATTTTTCGCGAAACGGAGCCTGCCGCGCACTGCGAAGGAAGTTTTGTTTCACATTTTTCTCAGATAGTTTTGGGAATTTACCCTATGAATCCACTGCAGATTCTGCGTTTTTCCCTGTAAATCAAAGGTTCATCGGAACACATGCTTGACAAGTTTTCCGTTTGGGAATAAACTGGATTTACATATGGAAATACTAACATTCGCTGCCCCGTGCTTCAAATCTCTTTTTGAGGGGCGCGCTGCAATTTTGACCTAAGGAGGAAAACCACACGATGAACGAATGCACACATGATTGTTCGACCTGCTCGGCAAACTGCGGCGGCGCGGCGCAGCAGGTTGAAGCTCCCGAGGGTTGCACCCATGATTGCTCCACCTGCACGG
>JAFRSP010000054.1 GCA_017427525.1 Clostridia bacterium | reverse complement strand
TCGCGGGATCTCACCGAATCGGCGCGGCAGGGCGGGCTCGACCCCGTGATCGGGCGCGAGAGCGAAACCGACCGCGTGATTCAGATCCTCTCCCGAAGGCAGAAGAACAACCCCTGCCTCATCGGGGAGCCCGGCGTGGGCAAAACGGCCGTGGCCGAGGGGCTGGCCACCCGCATCGCCGAGGGACGCGTGCCCGAGCCTCTGCGGGGCAAGCGGGTGGTGGCGCTCGACCTTCCCTCCATGATCGCGGGCGCGAAATACAGGGGCGAATTCGAAGAGCGCCTCAAAACGGCGCTTGAAGAGGTGCGCAAGGCCGGCGACGTGATCCTCTTTATCGACGAGCTCCACACCCTGATCGGGGCGGGCGCGGCCGAGGGCGCGGTCGATGCCGCCAACATCCTCAAGCCCTCGCTGGCCCGCGGAGAACTACAGGTGGTGGGGGCCACCACCTCCGACGAATACCGCCGCCATATCGAAAAAGACGCGGCCCTCGAGCGACGGTTTCAACCGGTGCCGGTCGGAGAACCCACCGTGGAGCAGACCATCGCCATCCTGCGGGGTCTGCGCGACCGCTACGAGGCTCACCACCGCGTGAAGTTGACCGACGAGGCTCTGACCGCCGCCGCAAGACTCTCCGACCGCTATATCAGCGACCGCTATCTGCCCGACAAGGCCATCGACCTCATGGACGAGGCGGCCTCCCGTGCGCGCCTTTCGGCCTATACCCGCCCTCCCGACCTGCGGGCCCTGGAGCAGGATCTCCTCGAGCTGAGACAGGAGAAGGAGGCCGCCGTGGCAGCACAGGAGTTCGAGCGCGCGGCCTCGCTGCGCGACAGGGAGCGCCGACGGCAGGCCGAACTTTCGAGCCGCAGACAGGAGTGGGAAAACAAGACCCGCGCCAGCGGCACGGTGGGGGTGGAGGCCATCGCCGAGGTGGTTTCCAGCTGGACCGGTATCCCCGTGGGCCGGCTGCAGGAGGGAGAGGCTCAGCGCCTGCTGGGTCTGGAGGCCACCCTCTCCCGGCGGGTGATCGGGCAGGGGGAGGCCGTGGCCGCCGTGGCCCGCGCCGTGCGGCGCGGCCGCGCAGGCTTCAAGGATCCCGACCGGCCCGTTGGCTCCTTTCTCTTTCTCGGCCCCACGGGCGTGGGCAAAACCGAGCTCTGCCGTGCCCTTGCCGAAGCAGTATACGGCAGCGAAGAGGCGCTGATCAAGCTCGATATGAGCGAATATATGGAAAAGCACACGGTGTCACGACTCATCGGCTCTCCGCCCGGCTATGTCGGCTATGAGGAAGGCGGCCAGCTCACCGAGGCGGTGCGCCGCCGCCCCTACAGCGTGGTGCTCTTCGACGAGCTTGAAAAGGCCCATTCCGATGTGTGGAGCATCCTGCTCCAGCTGCTGGAGGACGGCCGCCTGACCGACGCGCAGGGCCGCAGGGTCGATTTTCGCAACACCATTCTCATCTGCACCTCCAACATCGGGGCCCGTCTGCTCACCGAGGGTCCCCGCATCGCCGGATTCGACGTGTCACAAACGGGCGCTGCACAGAACCTGAAAGAGGCCGTGCTGCGGGAGCTGCGTTCCACCCTGCGCCCCGAACTGCTCAACCGCATGGACGAGGTGGTGGTCTTTCAGAAGCTCGACGACGAGGCTCTCCTGCAGGTGGCGGCGCTGCTCTGCGAAAAAGTCGCCCGGAGGGCGGAGCAGGCCGGCCTGCATCTGCAAGTGGAAGACAGCGCCCTGCGTCTCCTCCTCAAAGAGGGGGCCGACCCTGCTTACGGAGCCCGCGCCCTGCGCCGCGCCGTGGTGCGTCTGATCGAGGATGCGCTGAGCACCGAGCTGCTCGAGGGCCGCGTCAAGCGGGGCGACCGCGTGACCGTGCGAGCCGAGGAGAAGAAGCTGGTCTTTGAGCGGGAGTCCGCCTCCTGAGCCGCGCCGCCCGGCCGAAAAGCCAGGCGGCAGGTTTTTCCCGCGAATCAGGCGGCGCAGCGCCTTTTTTCGTCTGCTTTTTATTGCGGCGGCTCTTTCCCGTCCTCTTCCGGCGCTGCTTTGCACTTCTCCTCCTGCTCTCTTTCCTTCAGGGCAAGATTGCGCTTCAGCGGGGCGACCCCCCTCCAGGTGAAGGCGCGGCCCGCAAACCGGCGGCGGAATTCCCGCTCCGAAAGGCCTGCAAGCTCCTCCCCCGTCAGGCTGCTTTGCAGCCCCGTCTGAAATTCGGGCAGCGCCGTAACGCCCAGCCCCTGATTGGCAGGGCAGCAGAGCTGGCAGGCGTCGCACCCCCAAATCAGGGAGGTCTTTTCCAGCGCCGCCCGCTGCTCCCCGTCGATGGTCCTGCTCTGCGTGATATGCGACAGGCAGCGCCCCACCAGCAGGTTTTCTTCCTGCAGCGCTGCTGTGGGGCAGGCTGCCGTGCAGAGCCCGCATCCGGTGCAGGCCCCCTCCAGCCCTCCGGAGAGAGGCGCGAGCTGCTCCTTGGTCACCAGTTCGCCGATGAAAAAGAAGCTGCCGAGCGGCCGGTTCACCAGCAGGCCATTTTTGCCCGCCTGGCCCAGTCCGCCCGCGGCGGCCAGCGCGACCTCCCGAAAGGGGGAAACGTCGGCAAAGACCATGGCCTCCTCCAGCCCGAGCGCCGCGGCGGCGCGCTCCAGACGCGCCCGCACGATCAGATGATAGTCTCTTCCCCTTGCATAGAGCGAGAGGTTGCCTGGCTCCTTTCCCGTATAGTAGGGAAAAAGCGCCGCAATCACCCCGCCGAAGGGAGGAAGCTCTTTCACCAGAAACCGGCGGGCGGCGCCTTCCTCCAGGACCGCCGCATAGTCGAGTCCCGCGCGGCGCAGCTCCTCTCTTGTCAGGCTTCTCATGGGATCCCCTCCTTTCGGCTGCTCTTTGCACAGCAACTGCGCAAAGAGGGTTTCTTTGTTTCTTATATTTTATCAGAGAAATTCGCCCCGGCAACTATTATTTTTCCGGGAAAACTTGTATAATAGAGGCGTCGAAGGAATCATCTGAAAAACGCGTTCTATATAAGGAGGTTTGTTTCATGTCTGAACACATCAAGATCGAAGGAATGGGCTGCGATCATTGCGTCGCTTCGGTGAAAAAGGCTCTCGGCGAGCTCGACTGCCTCAAGGTGATCCAGGTCGTCATCGGCGACGCCGAGGTGGAATTTCTGAAGGAAGGCGCTCGCGAGCAGGCCAAAGCCGCGATTGAAGACTGCGGCTTCGACATGGTCGGCTAAAGTCTTCCCGCTCTGTCAAAAGAGAAGGCCCCGGCAGATCTGCCGTGGGCCTTCTCTTCGGCTTTTGCTGTTTTCCTTTTTGATTTTCCCGGAATTTAGCTCTTGACAGCAGGAAAGCGCGGTGTTATAGTA
>JAFRSP010000004.1 GCA_017427525.1 Clostridia bacterium | reverse complement strand
CGCGGCCTGCCATTTTCTCAGCCCAGCGGCCGATGAGATTGTCCGCCGTGGGAAGGGGAATAGGGGTCAGACCGTGGGCCTTCACGAGAGCGCTGTACCACTCCTTGGCGATGGCGCTGGTCAAGGTCGTGCCATCGGCATAGGTCGCCTTATAGAGCGCCGTGAGATCGTCGCTCCAGGTCTGGCGGATATAGTTCTCGCCGTTCCCCGGCGCGAGGAAGAAATCAAAACGCACGTCGTCGGGGAAATTGAGAACCACATACTCGCCGTCCGGAGTCTCGCCAGGGTCGGCAGTTTTCAACGTCAGGCCCTTCGTCAGACGGTCGACATAGGGCTTCGCATCCACGCCGACCGGTGCAAGGGGACCGTGATCCAGGGTGCTGAGGGTGTAGACCGTATCTGCCTGATAGGCGGTGCGATAGAGATACATCTCCAGCATGCTGTTTCCGCGGCTCTCGGCGGTCAGACCATTTTCCGCGACGAAGGCGCTGCGCACCTTGGTCTGCGCCCACTCGTTGAGGGCAGACCACTGGGCCATATCATCCTCAATATCCTCATAGCTCTCACGCACAAAGCGCACGTCGGTGGGATGATAGAAGATGTAATAGTTGCCGTCCTTGTCCGACGCAAAGACTTCCGCGCCGGACATATCGCCGCAGAGCATCTCATGCAGTCTGTTTTCATTCACGGTGCCGATGGAGAACAGCAGACCGGCGCCTTCACCGCTTTCACCCTGGGCTTTTGCAGCTTCCACAGAGGCCTTTTCCGAAACCGTGAAGAAGATCCCGTCGCCGTCCAGCGGCGTTTCGGTGACCAGCAGATCGTTGTATTCGCCGGGAACGGTCAGCTTCTTGCCGCCGTTTTCATAGACGACGTTTGCAACTTTTTTGTCGAGATAGCGATAGAGCATGGTCACGATCTGACCGCGGTTGGCGGTATCGCCGGGGGCGAGCAGGTTGTCGCCGACGCCGCCGACAATGCCCTTCATCACGCACCAGTGGACGCTCTCGTCCGCCCAGTCGCTGACGCTTGCCGCGTCTTCAAAGTCCAGCGGGAAATACCACAGGCCAACAAAGCCCTCGCCCTTGGCCTGAGCGTAGCGGTAGACAAAGGTGGCGAGTTGCTCTCTCGTCACGGGATCGTTGGGAGCAAAGGAGGCCTCGGTCTTTCCCTGTACGATCTTCTCGGCAACTGCCCAACGCACCGCGTCGGCATAAAAGACATCCTGTTCCACATCAGAGAAGGGGAGATCCCCATTCGCCGCAGGGCTGCCTGCCGCGCGCCAGAGGAAGGTCACCACCTGAGCGCGGTCGCAGGCCGCATAGGGAGAGAAATGCGTGTCGTCTGCACCTTTGGTAACGCCCTGTTCCACAGCCCACTGCACAGCGTCATAAAACCAGTCTTCCGCTGAGACGTCCGCAAAGACAGCGGCGCCCTCCGAGACCTGGGGCTGCTCCGCACCGGCTGCATCATCGTCTGCCAGCGCGGAAATGGGCAGCAGGCTGAAAATCATCAGGGCCGCCAGCAGGGGGCTGACCGCCACGAGGGTTTTTCGCTTCTTCTCAAGGTTTCGTTTCATTGATAATGCTCCTTTTCTGTTGAGTCTGCAAATCTTGTGTCTGCTGGATCCATAAAGCAAATATACTTCCGCTCCAGTCAAAGTTCAATCATTTTTCCGCCGTTTTTTCAAAGTCGCAGGAAAAACAATGGACGAAAAGGGCTTCTTTGTCGATATGGGGCGGCAAGGTCTGATCTTATCGCTCCTCGGTCGGCACTTTGCATTTGACCGATTTTGCGTCCCGGGATGCCTTTGAATGGTGGATCTCATGATACATAGACGGAAAATCTGTCAAAATGTTTCATGGATGTGAAGTGCAATATGGAACCGTCGAGTGGATTCGTTTTGAAGGGTGTGAAGTCGTTGGATTATGTATAGAAATCGATTTTTCTACTCATCTCTTGAGATCCTGAATTTGCTGCCGACAAATCTTGAATACAGATTCCGTAAATCTGCCGAAAAAGGATTGATCCCCCAAAAATGGAGAATCCTGCCGCAAACGGCAGGATTCTGAGCGAAATGCTTTTTCAACCTTAAAAGATTCTCAAGGGGAAACGATTCTCAAAGGAATCTGAAAGGATGGCGGAATTGAAAACGCTTTCCATATCAAATGAAAAATCAGATTTCCCGTATCTGCCGTTTCAATTCCTCAAGTGAACCAGCGGGACGCCGGCAGCTTCCGTTTTGGCACAGATAGTATCGTGCGCCGGATGGGGGAATGGGATAGTCGGCGGTGAAGGGCGCGAGCGCAGCAAGGCGATCTGCGTTCGCCACGGTCTTGACCAAAACGGCGATGCCGTGCTGCGTATTCTCACACAGAAACTCTTGCAGGCCGTGAGGAATCTCCCTCGATGCGCACACCAGTTCTCCAGCCGGCCAAAGCTCTTCGGTGAAGGCGAGAAGCGCAAAGGCGTGCCCCATCGGATATGCCCGGGCAATGCCTGCCAGCCAGCCTTCCTGAAGCGCCGCCGCATCCCGCCATTTCTGCTCGCCTGTGAGCCGCCCAAGCCTGGAGAGTACCAGCGCAGCTGCCGCGTTGCCGGAAGGCATTGCATGGTCGTAAACGGCTTTTTTTCGCGCGATCAACTGTTCGTCGTTCGATGCATAGGGGTAAAACCCGCCGTGCTCGGTATCGAAGAACTCTTCCAGCAAAAGCGCAGCGAGGCGACGGGCCTCCCCCAGATATGCGGGGTCAAAGGTTACACCATACAGTTCCAACAGTCCCCACGACAGGAAGGCATAGTCGTCCAGCTTGCCGGGATACGCCGCCTCGCCGTCGCGCCAGCGGGATAAAAGACGGCGGTGCGGATCGGTCAGGTTATCCTGCACAAAGGCCACGGCCTTTTCCGCCGCCTGAAGATAGCGAGGTTCGCCAAAAGCAAATCCTGCGCGGGCCAACGCCGCAATCATCAGGCCGTTCCACGCGGTGAGCACCTTGTCGTCGGTGTGAAGCGTCATCCGATGCTTTCGGTAATCATATACCTTGAGGCAAAGCTTTGAGAACTCCGGCGGCAGGTCTTCCCACTCCGGGGTGTCGATCAAATTCAGAATGCTCCTGCCGTGGAAATTGCCGTTTTCCGTAACGCCGAAGCGCTCGCAGAAGGCTTTGGAATCCTTACCGAGGACAGACTGCAGCTCGTCCGGTGTAAAGACATAATACCTTCCTTCAACGCCCTCGCTGTCTGCATCCTGTCCGCAATAGAAACCGCCTGAGGGATCTGTCAGCTCACGCAGCACATAGTCCAGCGTTTTTTGCGCGGCAAAACGCTGCCAGGGCCGTCGGCTCTGCTGCCAGGCCTCCGTGTAGGCAAGAGAGAGCAGCGCATTGTCGTAGAGCATCTTTTCAAAATGCGGAACGAGCCACTGCCGATCGGTCGAATAGCGGGAGAAGCCGCCGCCGACATGGTCGAAGATACCGCCGCGGTAGATGCAGGCGAGGGTCTGTCCCGCAAGCTCCTTTGCGCGCGGATCGTTTGTGATACCGGCATAGCGCAGCAAAAACAGCAGGTTGTGCGCGGCAGGAAACTTCGGCGGCCTGCCAAAGCCGCCCCACTGCGCGTCGAAGACTTCGGAAAAGCCATGAACACCCGTTTCGAGCAGAGCGCGTGAGGGCAAGGCGGGCTGTGATTCTGTCTCTGTGCGCAGGTGGGCCGCCAGCTTTTCGCCCAGAGACAGGATCTCATCCCTGCCTTCGCGCCAAAGCTTTGACGCCTGTCCCAGCAGAGAGAGCAACTGCGTTTTCGGGAGGTAGGTGCCTGCCCAGAAGGGTAGCTGCTCCGGGGTGAGCAGCGCAGTCAGCGGCCAGCCGCCGGATCCGTTCATGGCAAGGCAGGCTTCCATATAGACCGCATCCACGTCAGGGCGTTCCTCACGGTCGACCTTGATGGGGATATAATCGCGGTTCAGCGCCTCGGCGACCGCATCCGACTCAAAGGATTCGTGCGCCATAACGTGGCACCAGTGGCAGGTTGAGTAACCGATACTGAGAAACACCGGTTTATCTTCCTGCCGCGCGGCCTCAAACGCCTCCGGCCCCCACGGACGCCAGTCGACGGGATTTTTTGCGTGCTGGAGCAGATAGGGGGATTTTTCGTATTGCAGTCGATTCATTGTAATCACCTGATACATTTTGGCATGGACAGACGGGAATATGCAAGAGAAAACGAGACTTGAAACGGGAAAACAAAATCGAATTTGCCGAAGACCTGCAGGATTCTCAGCGTCTTCACATCCGGCTGAGCTCTCTTCATCCATACCGCTGCACGCAAATCAGATTGCTTCAAAACCGATTTTAAAAGGCTTGTATTGGCAAAAAGGAATTCTCGATTTGCACGATTTGGGATGCGGCGATACAGGGGGATTCCTCATAAAGCATCGTGATTCTGCCTAAAATCTCAGCAAGAAAACTTAAAAATATCAGCAATTCAACCGCAAAAAGCATCTTTCTTTTTGATATAGATCGGGATATAATGGAATAGAATTAAAAAGAAAAGGTTCTTTCGTTGCAATGCCCCGCAGAAAGGAGAAACCCGTGAAATACCATTATTCCAGCATGATGGATTTTATCCAACCCTTGCCGATCGCACAGCTGCTGAATCGAGAAGAGGATCCCGGACAAATCTCCTTTGCCAATGGGTTCCCGGATCCCGCGACCTTCCCGGTCGAGGAGCTGCGCGCCGCCTTTGATCGGGCGTTTTCACGGTATGGGGCAAATGCATTGCAGTACGCCCCGCCGGAAGGGCTACCGTCGCTGAGAGAGAAGATCTGCGGACAGTTGAAAGAGAGCGGCATCCGCTGCGAACTTGAGAATGTGTTGCTGACGCAGGGCGGCAGTCAGGCGCTGGATCTGATCGCCTCCATGTTTCTCGACAGGGGAGATACGATCCTCTGCGAGAATCCGACCTATACCGGAGCCATGGGTCCCTTCGATATGCGCGATGTCAACTATATCGGTATCGACGTCGACCAAGAGGGGATGGATATCGACCAGGCGGAGCGCGCCCTGGCAGAGCATCCGGAGGTCAAATTTATCTATGTGATCCCGGATTTCCAAAACCCTACGGGGGCCACGTTGTCGCTCTCGCGGCGTCGCCGTCTGCTTGAACTTGCGGAAATCTACGATATGCTGATTGTGGAAGACAGTCCTTATCGGGAACTCTGCTTTGGAGAGGAAAACCTGCCGTCTCTCAAAAGCATGGATCGAAACGGAAGGGTCATTCTGCTGGGGACCTATTCCAAAATTCTCTGTCCCGGTCTGCGGCTCGGTTGGGTGGTTGCCTCGAAAGAGATCGTTTCCCGTATGACGGCGCTTCGCATCGCCTCAGACATGCAGTGCAGCTCGATCAATATGTATGCCCTAGACGAGTATTTTGAAGAAGCGGATTTTGCCGCGCATATTCGGGGGCTACGCCGCCTGTATTCAGAAAAAAAACAGTGTATCACAGATGCGATGCGCCGCTGTTTTCTGGAGAATGTACGCTACACCGATCCGCAGGGAGGGATTTTTCTCTGGCTTACCCTTCCGCCTCAGGTGGATGCGGCGCGCCTGCTGCGGGAACTGGTGCTTCCCCGAGAGCATGTGGCCTATCTGCCAGGAGAGGGCTTCTACTGCAGAACTCCGCAGAAAAACACCTGCCGCCTGAATTTCTCCGGCTGCACCGTCGATCAGCTTGAAACAGGGATCGAGCGGCTGGGGCGGGTCTTCAGGCAGGTGCTCTGACCGAAAAGAAAGAGCGCTCTGCTTCCGGAGAAGGTTCAGAAGATGTGCCGAGAATATGCCGCACCCAGATTGTGTTTTTGCACCATCTTGACAATGCGTGGCGTTTGAGGTATACTGCTTTCGGTAGAGATTGACATCCAACTGTACAATTGAAAAGCATCCGGGGGTGCCGAGGCGTTCGCCGAGGCTGAGAAGAAACCCTTTGAACTTGACATGGGTCATTCCATCGTAAGAAGTGTGCTGACGTTGACGTTAAAAGAGTTTTTCTCAAATGGAATTGAGGAAAACTCTTTTTTTTGTCTGACCCTGAGGCGGTCCGTCTGTGCTGCGCGCGAGCACGGACGCAGGATCCCGCAGATGGAGTTTGCGGTTTTCAAACTGAGGAAAAAGCAGGAAAACGGATGGTTCAAATCTCTCTTTCTCCGCGAACAAAACGCCAGAAAACGCGTTTTGTGCACAGAGAAACCAATGGGGAGGGGGAACGCGTGTGAAAAAACAGGTTTGGTTGCCGTACGGGCTGATTGCGGTCCTGCTCGTGTTCTGGGAGCTTTATGTCCGGCTGTGTCAGGTGCCGTTATATGTGCTTCCCGCGCCGAGCAAGGTGCTGTCGGCTCTGTTTGGCGACTGGAGCGTTCTCTGCTCCCACGGCGCAGTAACGGTGGGGGAGACGATGCTTGGCCTCGCCATCGCCGCGGCCAGTGGAATCGTACTCGCCGTGCTGATGGATGCATGGCCTCTCTTCAAAACGGCGATTTACCCCCTTCTGGTGGTCAGCCAGACCGTGCCGGTGATTGTGTTGGCTCCGATCTTCATCATCTACCTCGGCTTTGGGCTCGCGCCCAAGGTGCTCACAGTGGTGCTCATGTGCTTTTTTCCCATTGTCGTCAGCTTTGCAGATGGGATGGAGCAGATCGATCGGAACCAGATCAATTTGGTGCGCGCTTTTGGGGCAAACCGCCTGCAGGAGTATCTCCTGGTAAAGCTGCCCGGCGCCGCGCCCACCCTTTTTTCGGGGCTCAAGGTCGCTGCGACCTACAGCATTTCAGGCGCAGTGGTCGGAGAGTGGCTCTCAAGCGATAAAGGACTTGGCTATTATATGCTGCGGGTGAAAAATGCTTATATGCTGGACAAGGTTTTTGCCTGTGTGCTGGTGGTCATCGTCCTGTCCCTGCTGATGAATGGGTTTGTAAAGCTGATTCAGTTT
>JAFRSP010000053.1 GCA_017427525.1 Clostridia bacterium | reverse complement strand
TTTGTGAAGGTGGGCGGTCTCTGTCTCCCCATGAAAGGGGGCACGGTGGAAGAGGAGCTGCGCGCCGCCGCCAACGCCATCGGCACCCTGGGCGGCCGGCTGGAGCGCGTGTTCACCTACCGGCTGCCGGGGGAGGATTCTCCGATGACGGTGCCCGTGATCCGCAAGCTGCGCGCCACCGGGGAGCGCTATCCCCGCCGTCAGGCTCAGATCGTAAAGCGTCCCCTTTGAGTCTTTCGCCGCTGCCCATTCCACGGAACCCTTCCTTAAGACTACCCAAATCAGCGGCGTCTCGGGGCGGGTTTTCCCGCTCTTTGCTCTCGTCGCCCCTTCCCTGCGTACGTTTCTGCTTCGCTTCCCCTGCAAAGGATCTTCCGCAAGCCGCCATTCCACCTCAAACTCCATCTCAAAGGAGGTCTTTTTCATGAAACAACCCACCATGAACTCTGCCTTCTGCAACACCCGCAACCGCAGCGACCTGCTCTCTCCCTCTGGGATGTGCTCCCTCTGCACCGAGAACTGCACCAGCCTGTGCGAGCTGGGGCTTGCCGCCGTGCTGGGGGCGCAGACGGTCTATCCTACCACAACGGGGGCCAATCAGATCGCGGGCGAAAAGCCCATGCTGATCGGCTACGGAGACTTCAACATCAACGGCCGCGTATTCGGCGCGGTGGGCGCGGAGGCCACCTATGACCAGGCCGAGATCTTCAATGTGGATCTCTCGGTGGAATACGGCGCCGAACACAAGGTGAAGATGGCGCTGCCCATCATTTTGCCTGCCATCGTGAAGCTGAACTACAAAGACTATTTCTCGGCTGCCGCCATGGCGGGCGTCACCTGCATGGTCGGGGAAGACGCAAAGAGCAAAGACCCCAACCTGAAGCTGGAAAACGGCAAAATTATCGCATTTCCCCTGATGCAGGAGATCCTCTCCTGCTTCGCCCGCTACGACAGAGGCTTTGGGCAGATCGTGCCGCAGTGCAATGTGGAAGACGACATGCTGGGCGTGCCCGAGATGGTGCTGCGCTACGGCGGCAAGGCTCTGGAATTCAAGTTCGGCCAGTCGGCCAAGGGCACCCAGCCGGTCAACCGTCTGCCCGATATCGACGCGGCCCTCGCCAAGCAGCGTCTGGGCGGACTGGTGCGTCCCGACCCCTCGGACCCCGCCATACAGGAGGCCTACGCCAACGGGGTCTGCCCCAACTTCTACCTCTACGGCCGTCTGCCGCAGTGGGACGAGGGCTTCTTCCGGAAACGCCTTGCCGAACTGCGGGCACAGGGACTTGAAAACGTCTATTTCAAGATGGCCGGCTTCGACCCCGCCGACCTCGAGCGGGTACTGCGCATCGCGGCGGAAAACCGCGTGGATATGGTGACCTTCGACGGCGCCGGCGGCGGCAGCGGCTACAGTCCCTGTAAGATGATGAACGAGTGGGGACTTCCCCCCGTGCTGCTTCAGGCCCGTCTCAACGAGATCACGGCGCGTCTGCGGGAGGAAGGCCTCACCCTGCCCGCCATCACCGTGACCGGCGGCTTCATCTCGGAAGATCAGGTCTTCAAGGCCCTGGCGCTGGGCGACGGCAGCGTCACTGCCGTCGGCATCTGCCGCGCCTCGATGGCCGCCGCCATGCAGGGCGACCGCATCGGCAAGGCCGTGCGGGAGGGGAAGACGCCCGAGGCCCTGCAGCGCTACGGGACCACGGTGGAAACCCTCTTCGCCGACCTGCCCGACCTGCGCGCGATCTATGGCCGCGAGGCAAACCGCTTCCCCACAGGGGCCGTCGGCCTCTTTTCCTACCTCAACAAGATCGCCTTCGGGCTGCGCCACTTCGGGGCGCTGAACCGCAAGTTCAAGGTGGGCGCCTTCGACAAGAGCGACCTCATCCCCCTGACCCCGGCCGCAAAAGAGCTTCTGTAAGCGCGCCGTTCTTCCGCGCCCCGGTTTTCGCCGCTGTCACCTGCCCGCGGAGGTCTTTCGCCCCGCGCCCCTTCAAAAAGAACCGCCCTGCGAAGAAAACTTCTTCGCAGGGCGGTATTTCTTTGATTTTCTTTCTTTGTTCCCTCTGCCCCCGCCTTCGGCAGCGGTCAAACCCGCTTCCCGCCGGGTCAGATCATGGAAAACATTAAAAATCCCACGGTGTTGATGGCAAAGTTTGCAAACATGTGCACCAGCCAGGAATTGTAGATGTTGTCGCTCTTGGCGTCCATCCAATTGAAGAGCAGGCCGGCCACAAAGAGGCTGAGCAGCAGCACCACAAAGATCACAAGCTCGAACCAGCTTGCCATGATGACGAAGTGATAGAGCGAAAAGGCCATCGCGCTGAGGCTGGCGGCGATCCGCTCTGGGATATACCGCCGCAGCGAGAGATAGGCAAAGCCGCGGAAGAAAATCTCCTCCAACAGGGAATTGAAAAAGCTGATATAGAGCGAAACAAAGAGGAAATTATCGCGGTTGATCGACCCGTCGTTCGAGAGGGCCTGCGCGATGCGGGAAAAATCCACATGCCGGCGGAACAACAAAAAGCTGCAGAGAATCAGGGCATACACGCCGACCCCCTCGGCAAGGCCGATCAGCAGTTGTCTGGCCCTGGGGCGTGCAAACATGTCGAGCAGCTTGGCGTCGGCGTCGACCACCTGAAAGATGGTAATGCAGGCGACAAAGAGGGTGATCTTGCAGATCGACTTGATGAGGTAGGGCGGCTGGTATCCCACCTCGATGAAGCAGATAAACAGGCAGCCCAGCACCATATAGGTGATGGATTTCAGTCCTCCGCTGTAGGGGGCGTGCTGCAGAGCGCGCCGAAAGGTGTAGAAGAGCAGGCCCACCACACAGAGCAGCACCAACAGCAGCGTATTGACTGCCAACACCCGCACCTCGGGCTGTTCCATCAGTTCGCTTGCCACGTCCACCGCACTGTCGACAAATTCGCCGGCCGCCTCCTTTGCGGCAAGGGCCGACTGCTGCGCCGACTCCAGCATCAGGGCGGCGCTCTCCGGCAGCTGGGAAGCTCCCTCCAGAATGGCGGAAAAGGTCTCCCGCACCGAACGGGACAGCGCGGAGGTCAGCGGAAAGGAGGAGAAGGAGCTCATGCTCGGCTTACTCCTTGGCCTTTGCCGCCTCGCTCACTCCGGCCACCAGGCCGGCAATCGAGGCGATATCGCTGGGAATGATGAGCTTGGTGGCCTGTCCGTCGGCCGCCTTGGAGAAGGCGTCCAGCGCCTTGAGGCGGATCACGGCGTCGGTCGGCGCGACCTCGTTGAGCAGGGCAATGGAGTCGGCCAGCGCCTTCTGCACCGTCAGGATGGCCTCGGCCTCACCCTCAGCCTCACGGATCTTTGTGATCTTGCTGGCGTCGGCCCGCAGGATGGCCGACTGCTTTTCGCCCTCGGCCACCAGGATCTGCGACTGCTTTTCGCCCTCGGCCTGCAGAATGGCCTGACGGCGTTCACGCTCGGCCTTCATCTGCTTCTCCATGGCATCCTGAATCTCGCGGGGCGGCAGAATATTCTTGAGCTCTACGCGGTTGACCTTGATGCCCCACGCATCGGTGGCTTCATCGAGGATGAGACGCATCCTGCCGTTGATGTGGTCGCGGCTGGTCAGGGTCTCGTCGAGCTCCAGGTCGCCGATGATGTTGCGCAGCGTGGTCGCCGTGAGGTTTTCAATGGCCGCCATGGGCACCTCAACTCCGTAGGCATAGAGCTTGGGGTCGGTGATCTGAAAATAGACGATGGTGTCGATCTGCATGGTGACATTGTCCTTAGTGATCACGGGCTGGGGCGGAAAGTCGACCACCTGCTCCTTGAGGGAGACTCGCTTGGCCACGCGGTCGATGAGCGGCACCTTGAAGTGCACGCCCACGTTCCAGGTGACGCGATAGGCACCGAGCCGCTCCACCACAAAGGCTCTGGCCTGCGGCACGATCTGAATGGTGGAGAGCAAAATGGCAACGGCGATCAGGATCCAGAAAACGGCGGCGATGATATGGGACATAGCGTATCTCCTTTCAAAACGCGGCAGGGGAACAGGCTGTTCCGCCCGGCAATTCGGTCTGCGCGGCATCCAAAGCGAAAAGCCGTCTCCCTGCGAGAGGGTTGTTTTTTACGAGAAGCTGGCGCCAATAAAAGTATGGCGCCGACGAGAGTATTGTATCACAGGGCATGGGAAAATTCAATGCGCAGAAGGAAGAGGCACTGCGCAGCCTGACAAACGGACAGCCCCCGAATGGCTCGCCGCCTGGGGATCGTGCCGGGAAAAATCTATTCTTCGCTCTTCCGGAAGAAAACCAGAGCACAAAAAGAACGGGGCGCCGATGCGTCCTCTTTTTGCAAAGCGGAAAAAGCCTGCCGCACCGCAGCATCCTCCCACGCGCTCTTTTCACGCACTGATTATCCCATTTGTTATATTTTATAAAAATTTCTCAAATCGTTATGTTATGTAGCTATCCTAATTGTAATATACTTTTTAAATATTTCTATTTGTTTATTAATCGCCTTTGTTTCACGAACAACGCCCCTCGGCCGCGGGCCGCCGTGCAGACGAGGCCCTGCCTGCCCGCAGGGTTTTTTCGCGCCGCTTTTTGTTTGTGGTGCGTTTCTCAAATTGACTTTGTCCTCTTTTCCGGTATAATAGATTCAGAAAGGGAAGTCCGCCCGCACAGGGCCGCTTCGCTCTTTTCGGGGGAGCTTCCCCCATTTGATTCAATCCCTCGGTTGTTTCAACCGACTTGTTTAAAACTGATTAGGAGGTTTCGTGACATGGCCTTTACCCACGAGGTGCAGAACATGTGCCGCATTGCACAGGGCTGCAACCACGGACCCGCTCCCATCCCCGAGGAGGGCGCCTGGGTCCCTGTCAGGCAGATCGAAGACATTTCCGGCCTTTCCCACGGCATCGGCTGGTGCGCCCCTCAGCAGGGCGGCTGCAAGCTGACCCTGAATGTGAAGAAGGGCATCATTGAAGAGGCCCTGGTCGAAGTGATCGGCTGCTCCGGCATGACCCACTCGGCGGCCATGGCGGCCGAGATCCTGCAGGGCAAGACCCTTCTGGAGGCCCTCAACACCGACCTGGTGTGCGACGCCATCAACGTGGCCATGCGCTCGATTTTCCAGCAGCTGGTCTACGGGCGCTCTCAAACCGCCTTCTCCGAAGGCGGCCTGCCTATCGGCGCCTCTCTGGAGGACCTGGGCAAGGGACTGCGCTCCCAGGTGGGCACCATGTTCGGCACGAGAGAGAAGGGCGTGCGCTATCTCGAGATGGCCGAGGGCTATGTGCTCAAGCTCGGGCTCGACGAAAACGATGAGATCATCGGCTATCAATTTGTCCATCTGGGCAAAATGATGGCCGCCATCCGCGACGGGGTGGACCCGAACGAGGCCTTTCAGAAGAATGTGGGCGTCTACGGACGCTTCGACGAGGCCGTGCGGGTCATCGACCCCAGAAAGGAGTGAGCGCCATGGTGACCTTTGAAGGATTTGATCGCCGTGAGGCGACCCTGAAGCAGGCGCTTGCCGAATACGGCTTTGATTCTCTGGAAGCCTGCCGCGCGCTCTGTCTGGAGCACGGGGTGGACTGTTCCGAGCTGGTGCGGGGCGTGCAGCCCATCGCCTTCGACAACGCCGTTTGGGCCTACACGCTGGGCTGCGCTATCGCCCTAAAGGCGGGCTGCGCCACCGCGGCCGAGGCCGCCGAAAAGATCGGTCTGGGCCTGCAGGCCTTCTGTGTGCCGGGTTCGGTCGCTTTTGAGCGCAAGGTGGGCATCGGCCACGGCAATCTGGCCGCCATGCTGCTGCGCGACGAAACCCGCTGCTTCTGCTTCTTGGCGGGGCATGAGTCTTTTGCCGCGGCGGAGGGCGCCATCGGCATCGCGCGCACGGCCAACAAGGCCCGCTCCACCCCGCTGCACGTGATCCTCAACGGCCTGGGCAAGGACGCCGCCTATATCATCGCCCGTATCAACGGCTTCACCTATGTGCAGACCGATTTCGACTATGCAAGCGGCGAGCTGGCCGTGGTACGGGAGGTGTCGTTCTCCAAGGGCGACCGCGCCGCCGTGCGCTGCTACGGCGCAAACGATGTGCGCGAGGGCGTTGCCATCATGCAGAGAGAAGCGGTCGACGTTTCGATCACCGGAAACTCCACCAATCCCACCCGGTTCCAGCACCTGGTCGCCGGCACCTATAAGAAATGGGCCATCGAAAACGGCAAAGCCTATTTCTCGGTGGCTTCCGGCGGCGGTACGGGCCGTACCCTGCATCCTGACAATGTGGCAGCCGGCCCCGCCTCCTACGGCCTGACCGACTCGATGGGCCGCATGCACGGCGACGCACAGTTCGCCGGCTCGAGCTCGGTTCCGGCCCATGTGGATATGATGGGCTTCATCGGCATGGGCAACAACCCCATGGTCGGCGCGACCGTGGCCTGCGCCGTGGCCTGCGTCAAAAAATAAAAAACTCCCCGTTGTTCTTTTTGAACCCCGCCGCTGGGAAAGCGGCGGGGTTTTTTGCCCCTTTTACCGTAAAAAGAGGGACGCGCCCCACAAAAGCGGGGGAAGAAGCCGCTTTTTGCAAGCTCTGCCTGATGCGCGGGCCGCCGTCTTCTCCTTCTTTTCCGCGGCGGGGTATCCTGCGCCCCTTCTGCGCCCTGCTGCGGCGGGTGGGATCCGCCCTGCGAAAGCCGGCGCGCCTGTCCTCGCCGCCTTCCTGTGTGGGGAAGACGGGCGCATGGACGGGGCCGCAGTCCCGTGCGGGCATGGGCGCCGCTTTTCCCTGCGAGGAAGCGGCTTTTTGTCGATTCCTGCGATGAAAAATCGTTGCGCAAAATGGAATTTTATGGTAAACTTTGTTCAAGGCCGTCAACCTAACGCCGCGGCCTGTCCAAAAGGAGGGAAGGCGGATGCTGCAACCCAGAAAAAGCGCGGGAAGGCTGGCCACGCTGCCGATCTCGCAGGTGACGCCGAGCCGTCATCAGCCCCGCAAGGTCTTTGAAGAGGCCTCTCTGCGGGAGCTTTCAGACTCCATCCGCAGCAACGGACTGCTGCAGCCCATCACGGTGCGCCAGCTTGGGCGCGGTGAATACGAGCTGGTGGCGGGCGAACGCCGTCTGCGGGCGGCGGCTATGGCAGGACTGACCGCCATCCCTGCCCTCATCGTGGACATGCCCGACCGCAAGGCGGCCGTGATGGCCCTCGTGGAGAATTTGCAGCGGCGGGATCTCGATTGCTTTGAAGAAGCAGAAGGGCTGGCGCGCCTGCTCACCGAGCAGGAGCTCACCCAGGAGCAGGCGGCCGCCATGCTGGGTAAGACCCAGTCGACCATCGCCAACAAGCTGCGGCTGCTGCGCCTGGAACCCGAGCTTCGGCAGCGCATCCGCGAAGCCGGACTCACCGAGCGTCACGCACGCACTTTGCTGCGTCTGCCGGAGGCGCTGCGCCCCGAGGCGCTGGAACAGATCGTCTCCCGCCGCTTGACGGTGGCCGCCGCCGAACGTCTGGTCGAGCGGCTCCTCGCGCCGCCCGCGCCGCAGCCGCGAAAGAAGGGGATTGTCAAGGATGTGCGCCTCTTCCTCAACACGGTGGAGCAGGCCCTGAACCTGATGAAGGCCTCCGGCGTCTGCGCCACCTCAGAAATGACCGAGCACGACAGCTGTTATGAGTATTATATCCTCATCCCGAAGTGAGGGGCGCCCGTAGAAGAGCCTTGTTTGGTACACG
>JAFRSP010000052.1 GCA_017427525.1 Clostridia bacterium | reverse complement strand
CGTTGAGCGAGTTGATTTTTCCATACATCGGGATCGACACCAGAAAATCACAGGTCTCCCGCACCAGACGCGACATCCCTGCTCCCTCGCTGCCCACAACCAGGACCAGACTGCCCGTAAGATCGGTCTCATACAGATCTGAGGAGGCTGCAGCGTCGGTGCCATAGATCCAAACTCCCTTTTGCTTGAGCTCCTCCATGGTGCGCACCAAATTGGTGACCTTTGCCACCGGAACGTGAAACACCGCTCCGGCCGAGGCCTTGGCAACCGTCGGCGTGATTCCCACGCCGCGGTGTCGCGGAACGATCACCCCGTGCGCCCCTGCGATTTCGGCCGTCCGCAGGATGGCTCCCAGATTGTGGGGGTCGGCCACCTCGTCGCAGAGGATCAGGAAGGGCGGCTCCCCTTTCTGCCGCGCGATTTCGAGCATCTCCTCCACCGTACAGTAGGTCGTCTGGCTCAGATAGGCCACGATCCCCTGATGGGTCGTGATCCCGCTGAGATAGTCGAGCTTTACGCGGTCGGCCTCCTGAATCGGGACCTTTTTCTCCCGTGCAAGGGCCAGAATGCGGACGATCGAGCCCTGCCTCTCTCCGCGCGCCACAAAAATCTTTTCCAAGGCCGCTCCGCCCTTCAACGCCTCCATCACGGCATTTCGTCCGGCGATCACGCCCTCCTGCAGCACTTCTTCCCTGTCTGCCTTACCGGGGTCTCCTCCAAGTTTCTGCCTCATCCTGCGCTCCCGTCTCTGCGGCAGGCCAGCCTGCCGCACTGCATTTTGAAATTCTTCTGTTTATCATACCACATCTTGTCGAAAAAGAGAATATTGAAAAACAAGAAAAACCTATTCCAAATCCTATACATCGCACACGGGTTCCCATCCAAACCGCCAAATGAGCAAAACCGGCAGAGGATTCCCCTCTGCCGGCCATCCGATCGATTCCAACTCCTTCCGCGTTTCTCCGCATTGCGTGAAGGCAGAAAACACTGCTTTTCGGCATCTCTTTTTCAAATTCCTTGCTCTTGCTTTTCGGCAGCCAACAGCCAGAGAAAGCCGCGCAGCATACGCTGCATGGGTTCGGCAAAATGCCCTCCCTCTTCCCAGCGCAGCCTGCAATGCTTTTCTCCGAGTTGGCCGACGGCAAGAGCGGCCTGCTTTCTCGTCTGCTCCCCCACCGAAGCCATGATGCTGTTTCGGGTGCGCTCCTCCTTCTTGCCGAGGCTGAGATAGAGAAAACGGTCGCTTCGCAGCTTCCTTTGCTGTGCATAGTCACCCCATCCCGGAAACCAGAGAGACCCCGAGCAGCATGCCGCTCCCGAGAAGAGATCGCTTTCGTACAGCGACCAAAGCGAAAAAAGGCCGGAGAGCGAATATCCACCGAGATAACGGTTTTGTGGGCGTCCGGTTTGAAGAGAACCGCTTTGACAGGCCTGCTCCAGCCAGTCCAGTGTGGTGCGAGCCCCTCCCGCAAAGCCCTCGGAGCCGAAGACCGGCGGGGCCTCCCACGGGGAAAACTCCGCATTCCAATCCTTCGCTTCAAAGGCGACCAGAGTGAAGGGCCCAGCCTGTGCGCTGGCCAGCTCCTCGGCCAGCGCAGTACAGGATTCGGCGCGGTCTTCCTGCACACCCCAAAAGAGGACAGGGCCTTGGCCGCGCCGAAAAATTCGGCAGGGTCTTCCCTCCAGCAGGCAGACCTCCTGTTCCCATTTCGTTTCCCCGTTTTTCACCTGCCGTCCTCCATCCCGCAAATGGCGCGTCTGCGGCGCTTATCTGGTTTCCCGATCTTCGAAGAATGCTCTTGCCCGCTCGTGCGCCGCACAAGGCGCAAGCTCCGGTACAAGCTGTCCTCATTCGATGATCTTTTTGGCAAACTCTGCCGCAGCCTTTCTGTCTTCCTCGTTCGGTCTGCCCTTATGGATCCCCTGAAATTCACCCTTGCAGTGGAATTCCCGCTCGTCCATCGCGATGCCGACCTTGTCCGCCTCGGCCTTGACCTTTTTCCAAGTGGAATTCAACATGGCGGCGGAACCGAAATTGACGATCCTGCCAACCCTGTTTTTGTCAAGCGAACGGATAAAATCCCGCACCTCGGGATCGATGCTGAAAGCGTAATAGGAATTCCCGAGGAAGAGGACGTCTACCGGTTCCTCAAGGGGAGCGCCGAGGGGCTGCGCTTCTGCGCCAACCGCGCCCGCAACAGCCTCCGCGAGCTTTTTTGTGTTGCCTGTCTTGGTATAGTATCTGACTGCGATCTTCATGGATTCCTATCCTTCTTTCGTTGGATCATGCACGGTTAAACTTGTCTTTCGGCTGTTTGCAGCGCGGACACTTCCAGTCGTCCGGAAGGTCTTCAAACGCCACGCCGTCATGCTCGGCGGGATCATAGACATATCCGCAGACCGAGCACACATATTTCCCGCTGGCCTCTTTGATCGTGATCTCGCCGACAGGCTTGGTTTCGGGCGGATTGTCAAGATCCACGACGGCTTGAGCCTCCAGGTTCTCGCAGCCAAGCGGCGTATGCGTGGAGAGATAAACGGTAGGATGGCTGGCGACGAATTCTCTTACCGCATCCAGGGTCTTTCTGGCCGCATCGATATCTTCAAACACAACGGAAAGCTTGTTTGCATACAGCGCCTCATCCGTATAGGTCACATCTCCGTGGATCATGTAGTACAGTCCTGCCTCTTCAGCAATCACGATACTGTTGCCGGTCGTGTGACCCTTCGCCTCGATATAGAAAACGCCCTCTGCAATCTTCTGACTCTTCTCAAAATTGGCATACGGGCCGTCGGTGAAATCCACCGGTGTGACATTCGGATACTGCAGCTCTGCCGCCCTGCACTCTTCTCTTGCGGCATAAATCACCGCTTTCGGGAAGGCCCGAAGTTCTCCCGTATGATCTGCATGCTTGTGGGTTACGAGAATCTTTGTGACCTGCTCCGGCCGATAGCCGAGCTCCGCGAGCGCTTCGATATAGTTTTTGACCTTTCTGCCCATGTAGATAAGCGTCTTTTCATCCGGCACGGCGTCCGGGACCTCGGAAGGCATGCCGGTGTCCACCAGGATGACTTCGCTTCCGGTATCGATCACATAATTCTGCAGGCTGGAACGATACTTCACAGCCGGGTCGATTCCTTCCATGCCCTCGCCCCCGAAGGCAAGAGCCTGCGACATAAAGCCGTTTTCATACAGTTTTACAGCACTGATTTTCATAGGATAAACCTCCTTGTTGTTCTCAATCTGTCTGTTTCACAGAATCGCAGCCACAGCCTTTCTGACCTCTCCCATATCCACCGTCGGCTCGAACCGAGCAAGCACTTTCCCTTCACGGTCGATCAGGAACTTCGTGAAATTCCATCCGATGTAGGTTTTCTCTCCGAAGGCCTTGTTGTTCAGATCGGCAAACTTCTGCAGAGCTGCATTCCTGACTCCTTTCCCGAAGCCTTCAAAAGGCTTCTCGGACGCCAGGAACACATACAGCGGATCTGCATTCTCGCCGTTGACCTCGATCTTCTTGAACTGCGGAAATTCCGTTCCAAACTTCAGCGTGCAGAATTCGTGGATCTCGTCGTCGCTGCCGGGCGCTTGATTGGCAAACTGATTGCAGGGGAAGTCCAGGATCTCAAAGCCCTGTTCCTTCAAGTCTCTATACATCGCCTCTAAGGGCTCGTAGTGCGGAGTGAAACCGCAGCCGGTTGCCGTGTTCACAATGAGCAGCACCTTGCCCCGATACTCTGACAGACTGACATCGTTTCCCTGCCTGTCTTTCACCGTAAAATCATAGACTGTTTTCATTTCTGTTCTCCTCTCATATGTTCGGTCTTTCCGTATCCTTGGTTTTTCAACAGCTCATAAAGCAACTCATACAGCTGCCTGGCCTTCTCCGCCGGCAAATCCATGCAGCCGGCCACCATATTCGGGACATCCTTTGCCCTTTCCTGCAGCGCTCTGCCCTCCTCCGTAAGCGTGATTTTGACCACGCGGTCGTCCTCGCGGCTCCGGCGTCTCTCAAGATAGCCGGCCTGCTCCATCTTCTTCAGCAGAGGCGACAGGGTGCCGTTGTCCAACATCAGCTTTTCCCCGATCTCGGTTACCGATATCCCATCCTTCTCCCACAAAACCAGAAAGACGATATACTGCGTATAGGTCAATCCAAGCGGTTTCAAAACGGGCGTATAGAGGCCGGTCACGTTTCTCGCTGCGGCGTATAGCGGAAAGCACAGCTGATTGGCAAGCTTCATTGCCTCACGATACTCGTATTCCATCGTTTCTCCCCTGTTTTTATATTTGATGCAAATATATTTTATCAAATATTTATAGAACTGTCAAGGGAGGACCCTCTGTTTTTTGACCGGTTCTTAAAGCGAAGCTCCAAGGCGGCTGTCTCTTTTCCAAAATCCTGCAGTTGATCGACCTGAGATCGCTTTTCAGACAAAAAACGGACTGCTGCCAAAAAGCACCAGTCCGTGTTTTCATCAGCTATCCTATGAAGCAGGCGCCCCTGTCAAACGATCTCCGGCATACGCCTTTGTCCGCTGCGTTTGATATGCGGACGAGCCTGAATTACCCGCCCCTATCCGCGGCGGCAATTTCGTCCTTTTCCCCGTTTGAGCTCCTCCAAAATGGTCTCGTCGGCCGGGCAAAAATGATACTGTTCGATCTCCTCCACGGTGATCCAGCGAAGGTCGTTGTGCTCAAGGAGCTTCGGCTCCCCTCTCATGATGCGGGCATGAAAGAGGGTCAGGCGCACCCGAAGATCCGGGTAGTCGTGCAGCACCTCAAAGAAAACGCTCCCTGCCTCCACCTCGATATCGAGTTCTTCCCTGCACTCCCGACGCAACGCCTGCTCTTTTGTTTCATTCGGCTCCACCTTTCCGCCGACAAATTCCCAAAGGAGCCCTCTTGCCTTGTGAGCCGGCCGCTGGCAAATCAGGAACCGGTCTCCCTTCCAGATCAGGGCGGCGACTACCTCTGTCTCCTTCACGGGGAATCCTCCTTCTCGTATCCTCTTCCGGCTTTGGAAAAACTAGGCCTTCGTCTGCTCCGCAATCCGTGCGGCAAAGGCGCGTCCCGCCCCCTCGAGGGCCGGCAGGATATAGTCTTTGTTGAAGCGGATCACAGGGGTCCGGTCGAGCGGCACAAGCTCCATGTGGCGCATGGTCTCTTCCAGATTGAAGAGGCACTTCACCGCGCCGTTTCCCGTTCCTCCGGCACAGGCGACCAGAAGACAGTTCTTCCCGCGCAGCACATGGCGGTTCATGGTTTCGCAGCGGCGCAGGCGGTCGAGCAGCGCCTTGAACTGCTCGGTGCAATCGTGCCAGTACACCGCCGTGACAAAGACGATGCCCTGCGCCGCCGCAAGCTTGTCGTACAGCGCCGCAAAGTCGTCGTTGATCACACAGCGCCCCTCCGCACGGCAGGATCCCCAGCCGTTTCCGCAGGCGCAGCAATGCTCGATCGTATAGCGGTTGAGACAAAGCTCCTCCACCTCGGCGCCTCCCGCCGCAAGGCCGGATGCCACTTGACGTGCGGCGCTTGCCGTCAATCCGTCCTGATTGGGACTTGACCAGAGAACAAGAACAGACATAATTATTTCCTCCGTTATCTATTAAATTTCAAAATCATTTCAGAGTTTTCCTTTCCACGAGACGAACAAAGGCGCAGACCGTCTCCGACGCCCTTTTATTTCTTCTTCCAGAGCAGAAGGTTGTTTTCAAAGGCGGCTTCCAATCTCCCTTCACCCTTGAGCCAGGCGAGATAGGAACGCACCGTGCTGCCCACCAATACATATTGCTCAAAATTCATCACAAGACCATACGCGGCAAACACCTTCTGCAGGAGCGTTTCAAAGCAGCAGGGCTCTTCGCAGAGCTCCACCAGATCGTCTGCGATCTGCCGCACCCGGTCGATGTTTTCCTGCGCGAGCGCGGCGATCTCCTCTGCAGCCTCCGCATGCGAGGGCACGAAGATCCGCGCTTCCATCGTCTTCACCCGCTCCAACGTTTCGAGATAGGCCCCGGGGTCGCAGAGGAATCCGATGCGGTATTTGTCCAGCGTTGCAATGCTGGAAAGGCAGTCTGCCAGATAGACCACCCCCTCTGCTGTGCGAAAGCCGCACATCTCAAAGGTGTGGCCGGGCAAGGGAATCAGCTCCATACCCTCCGGCAGGCAGCCCGCGGTCAACAATTCGGCGTCGCTCTCCTGCGCCATCAGGAATTTGTGGCACAGCTCCTTCGGCGGATATCCCCCATAGAGAAAGGCGGGCTCCAAAATGGGATGACGGGTGAAGTCGCATTCGATCCCGGGGGCATAGATTCTGCAGCCTGTTTGATCCTGGAGATACCGGTTTCCTCCGATGTGATCGGCATGGGAATGCGTGTTGTAGATCGCGGTCAGCTTCCAGCCGTTTTCATCGAGGATCTGGCGAACCTTGCGGCCCGCAGCCTTATCGCTGCCGCTGTCGATCAGGCAGACCTCCTGATCGTTCAGGCGAACCAGCCCCACCTTTGCAGGGCTCTGAATGTAGTAGCACTTCTCCGAAACCTGCACCAATTCATACATGCTTTGAACCCTCCCTTTCGATCGATTTCTCACGCAGTGCGCCGCGCGCTCGCGGTTTTCTCGGGTCAATCATTTCTTCCGGCTCTCTTTTTCACAATATACCAAACTCTGCCACATCTTTCAAGCCTGCATCCGCCGCGCCGTTCCCTGCTGCGGACAGAAAAACCGCATGTGGATCGAAGTCCGAGCGGCATGCGGCCGAAACGGAAACTCCAAAAACAGGACAAAAGGGCCCGAGCGGGCCCTTTCGTTAAGAAGCGGAAGGTGTACTTCCTCCCGACTCTTTTTCGATCTGCACCTTTAACCGATGCAGCAAAACAACGGTGTCCTGCCGGGAAATCGGCTCATGCAGGTGAATCGCTCCCGTCTCGTCTCCACGCAGCAGGCCGGTCTCTCTCGCCCATAGCACGGCCTCGGCGGCATAGCCGTCTGCCATGTTGTCCCGTTCCTCCTCCTGCCGCGCCAAGCGGGCGTCCAGCCATGCGGCGGGATCGATCCCTGAAGGGTACCGATAGGTCCCCTCATGCAGCTCCAGATGCAAATGGACCCCCGTTGCATTTCCGGTCTCTCCTTCGATTCCAAGCGCTGTCTCTGCGTCTATCTGCTGCCCGCTCTTTACCAGAATGCGCTCCAGATGGGCATAGAGGCTGAGCATCCCATCGCCGTGCAGCAGGGTGACATAGTTGCCATAGGAGGGATGGTTTTTTGCACAGGCCGTCACTCTTCCACAGGCGATCGGATAGACTTTTCCGTCTCCCCCTGCCGCGCGGCTCAGCAGATCGAGCCCGCTGTGGTAGCCGCATTTCCAGAGATTCCCCTTCTTGCCAAACGCAGTCCCCTTGCGGAAGGGCTCGCGAAAGGGGTATTGATAGACCGTCATCTTTGCTCCTCTCCCCTTCCCTCAAACACACCGGTCAGCTGTGCAAGCGCCCTTTTGAGCGCATCCGGCATCGGCACGCCGATCTGCCCCAGATTTTCGAGCGATGAGAGCAGCTCGTTGAGACTGAGCATCATGGTGACGGTGAGCCCCAGCAGGGCGGGAAGCTCCGTAGCAAGCCCCATGGTCGCGGCGACCAGCGAAATCAGCAGGTCGGCGCAAAATCCCACGGCAACTCCAAGGATGTAGCAGAGCTTTTTGATCACGCCTTGCAGCCCCACTCTGCTGTCGAGTTCCCCCTTCATCCAAGCCTTGACCATCCCGGTCACATAGTCGAGTATAATGCTGAACACAAGCAGCGCCAGAGCCGGAGCGTAGTATTGAAACTCGGCCATAGCAAGGGCCGCGAGCCCCGCGATGGTCCACCTGGCCGCGCTCCCCTGCGAAAGCAGTCCGTTCAATCCTTTCCCCCCTCGCCTCCGGTCAGAACCGAAAGGGCGGCCTGCGCAAGCTGTCTCGAGATGAAATTGCTGCGCAGGTCTTTGCCAACCTGCAGCACGGCCTTGTCCACATCGTTGGAATAGAGGCGCATCAGCTCCTGCGCATAGGTACGGGCAGCCGTCATGGTTGCATTGTCCACGGGCTCATAGGGCGCCGTGACATACTCGGCGAGCTCGGCCGCGGCCTCCTGCTCCTCCTTGGTTTTGGCCTTTGACCCAGCAGAGGCCAGTGTGTGCGCCGTGTTCTTCGAGGTCCGGGAAGCGGCGCTCTTTGACGTGCCGCCGGCAAGGGCGTTCTGCTCCTCTTTAATGCGATAGGCATTTTCCAGCGCGGTCGTATCCATCCCCAGCGCGCGGTATCCGCTGAAATCTCCCGCATCCGCCAGCAGTTTGGCCGCCATCAGGCGGCGTTCATAGGCCTCCTGCTCGGCGTTCTGGCTGAGTTGCTGCTGGCGATAGGCCTGGTTCGCAATGCTCTGCGCCTCGCTGAGCTGCGCGTCGAGCAGCCTTTGATACATCGAGGCCATGGTTTTGGCCTCCTGCTCGGCGCGGCTTGCCGCCGCATTCGCCCTTTCCACGTCCCCTGTGGAGCGCAGCGCGGCGATCTCACTGTCGATCTGGCGGAGCGCCTTGAGACGCTCGCGCTCCGAGGCTCCCAAATTCTCCTGATAGGCAGTTCCCAGCGTCACCAGAGCACTCTCGGACGCACCACCGTTCAGTCCGTTGACCGAAAGGGTATAGGGCAGGTTTTTCGCCCCCTGCATATAGGAGATATAGGCCTGTCTCGCCAGATCGTCGTAGCTTTGGTTGATGCTCTCCGCCTGCGCGCGCAGCTCGGCCACTCCGTTTGCCACGGCGGCCGTCAGCGCCTTGTCCTGCTCGCGGGCAGAGGCCTTGTATTGCTCCTGAACCAGTCCGAGATACCGGTCGTACGCGGCGTCCGCCCCCTTCCCTGCAGCGGCGGTAAGCCCCGTGACCTCCTGATTCTGCCCCCCGACCGGATTGTAGGAGGCGGTCGCCTCGTTCCACCCGCCCGGTTGATAGGTTCCCGTCCAGGTCGCAACAGTGGCGTTATCTGCCCAGTCGGTGTTTTTCTTTCCGATTGTTTCCAGATGGTCAAGCTTGTTTTGGCGCTGCTCGAGCAGGGCCGCCCGTACCGATGGGTCAGTCGTGTTTGCGATCAGGGCCGAATAGTCCTTGATATCGGGATCATATCCCAGCGTTCTGTCATATGCCATCCTGTCTTCCTCCTTTTCTCAGCGGAACGCAATATAGTTGGTCTTGTAGCCGGTGCGGTTGAACTCCGACCAAGCGTTGAGGGTCAGCTTGAATCCCCCCTCGACGATCTGGATCGCATTGTTCAGATCCGACGTGGCGTGGGGATACTCCCTCGTTGCAAGACCGATATAGCCCGAAGCGCGGTAGTATGGCACCGCGGAGCCGCTGCTTCCCTTATACCAGTTGCTTCCATCCACCACCATCAAAACGGCGGACGGGGTGAACCCGCAGTCGACCACTCTGGTCGTGCCGATCTGCGAAGCGTTTCCTGTGATGCAGCCGGCCTTATAACCCACATCGGGGCCGGAGACCAGCCGCTCAAGCGCCGGCTCCCGCGGTAAAATCGGCGTGCCGCTCTGGCCTAGCTCGAGCTTGGCCCATTTCAGCAGCACGCTCTGCCCGCTCTCCTCCAGTCGAAGCAAAACCATCAGCCGGTCCTGATCCGTCAGACTCTCTGGCAGAGTCAGGGCGATCGTAGCCGCCGGAGGCAGCCCCTCTTCCGGCGCGGAAACGGATTCGGAGCGGACCGTCATGCTCTGCTGATCCTCGGTTTCAAGCTTGAGCTGGACCGAGAATTCGCTGTCCTGCTGCGGAATGCCGAGCACCGTGAGGCAGACGCTCTCTCCGGCCAGACGGGAAAGCCCCGTGAGCTCCTGCGACAGCGCATCGGAAAAATCACCTGCCGTAAAGAGCAGACCCTCTTCCGACAGGGTCAGCTCCGCATCGTTTTCCACAGAATGCACCGCCCAGTGATCAATGGTCTCTTCCGCTTCCCCCTGATAAACAGAGACCCCTTTCGTGTTGAAGGGATGGACAAAATCCGCGTTGCGCAGGTAGTTCGGATGCGACGCCAGCGAGGCCTCCCGCGTGGTCTGTGCAAGCCCGGCAAGCAGCTCGTCGAACTTTGCCTGAGACCCGCGGAATCCTCCCGTCACTGCCTCGTCATAGGCCGAAAGCCCGTCTCTCCCCGGCAGTCCGTCACCGTTCGACAGCGGGCGCACCACGGTGGTGTCACCCTGCACCGAAACGTCTGCATTGACAAATTGCAGCCGTTTGGTTTCGCGCCGCTCCTGCCCATGTGCATCGACCAGGGTGTGTCCGACCGGCGGAATGACCCAATCATCCTGGTCGACGGCAACCTCCAGTCGGTTTTTGTCGCTCATGCGCAGTTCTCTCACATCGTTTGACAGCACGGCATTGGAAAGGGATTTCCCTTTCCATCCGGTTCCGATGTTCTGCGCCCCCTCTTCGCTTGTCAATTCGTCCAGCACGCTGTTCAGTCGGGGCACTACCACCTCTTTGGTGAGCGCGTCGAACCGGGCCTTCAGCCAATCGGCCTGTCCGACCACGTTGTCCGGCAGTCCGGAAATGTCCTTGTCGGTATAGTCGCTGGCATAGATCTTATAGTCAGAAATCGCCATGTCTGTTCTCCTTTTTTGTGTTATCGTCGGTTGCGGCCCACAGAAAACCGCTTGATGATGCCCAGCACACCCAATCCCTCATAGAGGCCATTGTTGCGGACGATGATCTGCAGCGTGAGATATCCGCGGCAGGAGGCGTGGATGGGAATCACCTGCGGGCTGTCGGTCGCATTGAAAACAAATCGGTCGAAATGCACCCTGTCGAAGCTGAAGATATCGGTGACCTGTGAGAGCACGTTCGCCTCTTCCTCCCGCTCGGTGCGCAGCAGCACCTCAACGCTTCCCCGCTCATAGGGCCTGATCTGGATGGCAAGCCCCCGCGGCAGCAGTGTTTTCTGGCGCAGAAAATCGCCGTCGTCGTCGGCCTTGGTACTCCATTGACAGCGGATGGGTTCCCCGTCGTCGTGGTATTGGGCCACGCCTTCCAGGTCGTTGTTGAAGCGGCAGATCTTCCCGTCGTCCGTGCCGAAAAAGAGCGCGCCGTTTACCTCGAGAAAGCACCGCGCCGGAATATTATTCCAATGGAAGCATTCATAGACATAGTCGTTTTCACTCTGGGAGCGGTAGGCCTTTTTCTGGCTTCCGTCGAGCACATAGCAGTTGCTGCCCACACAGAGCAGATAGCGGCCCTCCCAGTTGACGGCCACAGCCTCCTCAAGATGCTCCTCTTTGCATAAAACGGGGTCGATGAAATAGGAGCGGTTCTGCACGCTTCGCTGCGCGGTGATGGCACTGGTGGTGATGGCATAGATCCCCCTGCGTGAGAGAAAGAGAGGCTCGTCGCGCACACTGCCTACAGACCTGGCCGAGACGGAGCCCACTCCGCTGATCCCCTGCCGCAAAGGGAAAAGCACGCCCTCAGGAGTGTCCTGTGCAACCCGCAAGAAGACGGTGGCGTCCTGTGCCTGATCCTCCTTGAGAATCGCCAAATACTCTCCGAAACGGGCATATCCGGTCACAGCGCTCCCCTCTCCCCCGATTCCCGCATAACCCAGGTCGGGGAAATAGGTCGGATCCTGCAGCGCCGAACAAAAGTCCAGATTGGGGTAGTCGGCATTCCCCGAGAAAAACCAGTAATCGGCCCCGCCGATTCCATACTGGGTTCCGAACCGGCAGCCCTCGATGCGCTCCTGATACCCCGTCACCGGCTTTTCATAGGTGATCAGCAGGTTGTCCTGCCCCGTCACGGCCGGCGCGGGCGGCGCCGAGGCAAAGGTGACGCATCCCCTTTCCCCGTCCAACGTGTAGGAAAGCTCACAGGCTTCGCCGTCGAGCAAAACGCCTGTGATTTCGGTGACCTCGGTGGCCGAGAGATAATAGCTTGTGCTGACGCCGTCGCACAGAAAGGAATCGGTTCGGTAGGGGGAGAGCAGATTGACGCTCTCATACACCCTTCCACCGCCGGTCGGCGTTCGCGAAATCGTGACGGTGGGAATTCGCGCCACCTGCTTCACCGGCGTGACAAACTGCCCGTCAAACCGCAGATATTCCCTGCCGGTCAGAAGATAGTAATACCCCTTTGCCTCAAACCCCCAAGAGAGAGCGTTGTTCAGCCCTGAGCGCAGCAGGGAGGGCGCGGCGTTTGAATCCGGATCCCACAGATAGAGCCCTGAGCCGACATGGGCCAGCCAATATTCGTTCCCGTCAAGCACCGTGTGAAAGAGCCCGTTGACCGCACCGGACAGCTTTTTCAGACTTCTCCAACCAGTTCGCTTCTGCGGGTAGCCACCGCTGTCGCTGATGAGGTTGGGCGCATAGGGCGACCGGGTGTTGTCGATTTTTGTGGTGTCTCCCGAAAAATCCACGCCCCGAAAGCTGTTGTAGAGCGTGGTTGCCCGGCTTCGTGAAGCGGGCAAAGAAAAAACAGCCATGCAACCCCTCCTCAGTTCCAGCCGCGCACCGAGTGAAAGCTATCGCTGCCCAGCGGCTTTTGCCGCCCCGCAAGGCGCGAAAGTCCCAGCTCAAACTCGTTGCGCAGCGCCACGGCAACCGCCGGGTCGTCGTCTTTGAAAAGCTGACTTGCGATATAGAGCGGCACAAGCGCCGCCTGCTCCTCCGGAAGCGGGAGCGGATCGCTGTCGCGCGTCGCCTCGTTCAGTAGGGTCGGATAGGCCTCGTAGTAGATCCTCCATAATCCTTCGCAGTTGGGCAGCACCAAAACCTTTCCGGCCTCAAGCCCCCACGCAAAGCTCTTGTGCGAAACGCCCTCTTGTTCCACATAGACCCCTTCTTCTCCAAAGCGCCGGAAATCTGCCGCAAGTGCAGACAGATCGTATCGGCGCTGACGCTCCCCATCCCGAACCGACTGCTCGATCTCAAGAACCTTGATCAGCGGGCAGGCTTGTGTGAGAAAGAGAATCGCCTCGTTGGCGGGCGCCGTCATGATGTTGATATAGGGATCGGTGTCGCGCGAGCGCGTCAGATTGTTGTCGCGAAGGGCAGCCATCTTTTGCAGCGAGATCACCTTGCAGGCTCCCCAGGTCATAGATCATCATCCCCCTTTGCATCTCGTTTGCCGTCCCGGGGAACTTCCCCGGGACGGCATGTGAGGAGACGGCGGTCAGTTTCCGTCGCCCCCGTCGGGCTCCGCGTCAACCGCGTCATCCGCGTCATCCACATCACCCTCGTCGACTACCAGCACGGTACCGTTCTCGATGCCGGCGCCGCAGATAGCAATGGCTCTCCAGTTGTTGAAGCCTGCGCCGAAACGGGCGCGGCCTCTCCATATATTGGCATCTGTCTCGGGGTCGATATCGCTGCGCACGGTCAGCGGCAGACGGTCGAGCCAGGGCAGACACATATAGTCGCTGTTGAACTTGCTGTCGAGCATCAGGAAATAGGGCTCTCCGCCCAGGGTCTTGGGCAGATAATTCCAAACCAGCACATTCCACAGCCCCATCTGGAAGTTGGCCGCGTTGCTCGCACTGTTCGGGTCGAGTTCACTGCCGATCGCCTCGAGCACAGCGCGCTTGAGAGGTGCGGAATTGGGAATGACAATGGTATCCGGCGCCACATTCAGCAGGTTCCCGTCGTCGTCGCGGAAGTCCTGCATGGCCTCCTGCATGGCGTCCATGACCTCCAGCGAGAAGGCGTTGGTGAAGCGGTTGCTCTGAGTAAAGGAGTCGTCCGTGATGGAGGGGTGCTCATCGTGGAAGAGCGACACGCCGTCTGCCGACTTGGTGGAATAGGTCTTGGAGTTGAAGGACACGCTGTTGCCGACTCCTCCTGCAAGCAGGGCGGCCGCAAACTTCTCGCGTGTGCGGTTGTAACTGGTGGTGAAGATGTTGGCACGGCTCTTGATCTTGCCGATCTTGGCGTCTTCCACCATCTCCTGCGTTGCCGCGAAAGAGGACTTCCAGGTGGTGGGTTCGATGGTGATGGAGTACCCCTCCCGCATTCCCGTTTCGGGATAGCTTCCATTCTCTCCCACATCCGCGAAATCTCCCAGAGAGGTCTCGCTGGTGTAAACCTCGGCAAAATTTGTGGTCTTGTCCATGTAAAAGATCTTGTCGATCATGGACTGCTCGCGAAAGGCCTCGACCCCCTGCTCGATGATGGCCTTGATCGGGGCCTGCGACTTTCCGAAAATACTGTCGGCAAGTCCGCTGCTTTGCGAAAAAATAACGTTAGGCATACTTGTTTTCTCCTTTTCTTTCTTGTGTCAACCGGGTTTTTTCAATACGGTTCCGCGCTTCATCTGTGCCGGCGGTAGTCGGCACGAATCTTCGCCTCGCTCCAGCGCGGAAAAAAAGCCCGATAGGTGCGCAGCACCTCTGCAGGGACGTGCACCTCATCGCCTGCCGCCTGCGGGATCGGGGAAAGGTGCGCCTTTGCCGCGCCGGATCGCGCTGCTCTGTGCGCTGCATCCCGCTGCTTCTCGGTCAGCCGCTCGAAATACACCGCGCGAAAGGCCTGCACCGGCGTGCATCCCCCTGCGACCAGCTCATCGAATTGACCTGCCTGCGGCAGGGCTCTCACATCGCTCCAGCTCTGCACTGTGGGATCGAGCAGACGGATCTGCCACAGCTGCTCCCGCAGCAAAGCGGCTCCCAGCGCCTGCATCAAGCTTCCGATCTGTTCTTGCTGCGCACGCTGCGCTGCGCTCTCTCTCTTCTCCCCGGGCAAGGGCGGGGGTGCCTCTTCGTCAGGCGGCTCCTTCTGAGGCGCTCCTTCGGTCTCTACGTGCTCTTCAGGCAGAATAGCCTCCCCGGCCCTCGTCTCGCCTGCTTTCTCTGGATTCTTCTGCCCTTTGGGCAGGCTTTCCTCTCCCTCGGGCAACGCCAGTTTCTCATCCGGCATGACATCCCTCTTTTCCTTCGGTTTTCACAGACCGCGCAGGTCTGCCATGCGGCAGTTTATCTGCCGCGGAGATCGCCGCCTCGGGTGACCGTGGGCGATACGCCACCCTCTCGGGGCGTGACCGCCGGAATCACCTGACTTCCGGTGTGCTTGATCTTTCCGGTATACCCAGCCATGCTCTCACCTCCTTTCCGGTTTGCGTCCAAAGCCGCGCTCCTTCGCCTCAACCGCCATAGCGGCAGCAGCGTTTGTTGATGCAGCGCTCCACCGGCTCCCCCTCTTTGGTCACCGTGCGCACTGCCATTTCAATTCCGCAGCTGGGACAGAGCATCTTCTTCACCTCCCACGAGCGGTTTTCCCTCCTCGGTTTGCGCCTGCAGCTTTCGGATCAGCTGCTCCTTGGTATCCTTGGCCCCCGGATAGTGCAGCAGCTCCATCTTTCCCCAGTAGCGGATCAGCGTGTCGAGCTCGACCGGATTGCCAAAGGCTCCGCTCTGAAGCCCTGCCAGGGTCTCGCTCCACATGGCGGAACGGTTGTTGGCAAGGGTGGAGGCCGCGTCCACGCCAAACAGGAAATCGTCGAGGTAATACCAATTCCCCTCGTCGTCGCGCCGCAGAAAGTCGAGACGGTTCCAGGGGATGTACTTGGTCTCTCCGTCCGGCATCCTGCGGCGGACGAATTCCGGCTGCTCTCCGTAGGCCAGCAGGAACCGAAACATCAGCTCAAAGAGTTCCCCATAGGCCGCCTGCTTCATCACCCGCTTGGACTCCAATCTCCCCGCCGTTTGGGCTGCGGCGAATTGTTTGGCCACGCCGCTGACGGCGGTGGCATCATTCCTGCCCTGATAGCTGTCGGTCAGTCCCAGAATCTGACGGCTGGCTTGATAGGTGTATTCCAGATAGGTCAGATCCTTGGAGATATCGGGCTGAATCGTGAGCACATCGATCATGGAGCGCTGATTCGGGTTGTCGAGCTCCACGATCTTGAGTTCTTCATCCGTGCGGCGGATATGGAGCTGTTTGGGAAGGGTGACGATCGAGCCTCCCTTTCCGATCTTCTCCTCGATGCGTGTGCAGACTTTTTTGATCGCATTTTGCTGATCGCGGATCTTGTCGACGTCGCTGTCTCCCAAAAGCCTGCCGTAGACCGATACGTTGCGGCGCAGCACAATGGGGTATCGTCCCGGTCGGTAGTGCGGGATCCGTGTCGGCTCTACGGAGGGAAGCCCATCCTCTCCGAAGACGATATACCCTCTTTCATCCCGCCGAACGGAAACGGTGCTCAGAACGCTCCCGTCGCTGAGCACGGTATCGGTCTCGAGCTCAAAGCTCTCCTCTGCCTCTCTTTGCGCCTGCTCCGATCCGCAGACAGGGCAAACCGCATCCATCACGGCTCCGCATTGCGCGCATCGCTTCACAAGATGGGCCTGATAGTCCGGCAGATGCTCGAGCAGCGTGTCGTCCACAAATCGAATTCGGCCGATCCTTCCCGTCTCATCTCTGTAGTAGCCCGTCACCATGGTCACCAACTCGTCTTCTGTCTCCGCTCCCCATTCTGTGACGCCGCGCGGCAGATCGCTTTGCGCATGATCCAAATCCACCCCGAAGATGCGGCGGATGCTCTGTTTCGTCTGCGGCTGCTCAATCATCAGATAGTCCATCTGCTCGATCTCGGTCACGCCGGGCTGCGGCAGAAACTGCCGGGGATGACAAAGGGTCACGGAAAGTCTTCCGTCTCCAAATCCATCTGCCTTCCACTCCACATGAAAGAAATCCCCGCCTTGGATCGGAGTGGTGCGCTCATCGAGATCGTTGAGCTGCTCAAAGGGAATTCGATCGAGCTCTTCCCGCAGCCGATCCTCGATTAGCGCCGCAAGCAACTCGTCTTTTTCGCTGCGGGCCGTCACCTTTGGCTGTGGAACCGTAGAATCGACCAGGCTTTCCACGCATTCCGCCACAATGTTTCGCACAACGGTGGCCGGAGCGCCTCCGCTCAAAACCAACTCGCCCGATGCGTTCACCCTGTCGATCTCCCTGCTCCCCCGATAGAGTGCCTCACGCTCGTCCATGCGCACTCGTTCCTCAGCGGCGGCTGCTTTCGCTTTCTCATAGCGGCCCTGCCACAGGGCAAGCAGCTCCTCCTCTTTTTCCTGTTTTCCATGCGAAGGCGCCTTCTTGCCTGCGCCTTTTTTCTTCAACAACTTGATTCATCCTCTCTTGCAGCATTCTCTTTTAGAAGGGGCTTCCGTATTTCGCAATCAGATAGTCTCTTCCGGCCTCGTCGGCATTGTGGTAATCCTCCCAGATATCCTCCGGCCAAACCGCCTTTTTTCGTTTCGGAGCCGCTGCCGCCGTTGTCCAGTAAACGCAGAAGCCACGCAGTGCATCCGGCGCGTGGGTCAGCTCGTGCGGCGTTGTCGCCACGTCGCCACGGCGCTGGGGGTCATATTGCAGCGCAGGCAGTGTGCGAATGAGATTGGGGCACTGCGGAAAGATCTTCAGCCGACTGGTCTGTCTTCCGGTCTCGTCTCTGGTCGGATAAAGCCATTCTTTTACGGCCATCCAGCCTGCAATGCGGTCGTTTGAGGTCTTGGTGAGCAGAAGCCCATTCTCCTCAAAGAGATCGGCCACGCTCTTCCCACTCTCCTGCCGCCGGTTCCAGAGGTCGGGCGGCGCCAAGATCATATCGGGCTTTTCGGGCGAGCGCTCCAGGATGGCGCGCGCCGCCTCCGAGATGATCAGATCTTGCTCATACAGTTCGCGAAACACATAGCCGCGCTGCTGTTCATCCACTGCGATCCAGTAGCAGGCCAGCATATCGAGCCCATAGTCCAGCGTGAGATAGATTCTCCAATGCGCAGGGATATCAAAGGGCTCTGTCACGTGGATCTCCTTCGAAAACTCGCGGAAGTATTGACCGGAAAAGGCATTCCAATCCCCGTCCAGCCAGGCTCTACGCAGATCGCTCGGGAGACCTTCCAGCATGGTTAGATAACCGGCGTCGTTTTTTAAAAGCGCCTCGTTGTCGTAAACGCGGGCGGGGATGAAGCTGTAATCCTCCGGCCGTTCACGACCGTGATACTCCCGATCAATAAACAGCCGTTTCACCCAATCGTGTCCCACTCCACCCGGATTGCAGGTCAGATACATGCGCTTCGGATAGGCGTTGACGCCGCGCAGGCAGGCAGTGAGGGTGGAAAACTGATACTGCGTGAACTGGGTTGCCTCATCCATAAAAATCACATCGTATTCCTGCCCCTGATATTGCAGCACGTCGCTCTCGCTGTCGCAGTATCCGAACCGCAGGCGGCTCCCGTTTGCAAACCGGAAGGCTTTTTCGGTCTCTTTGTAGCTTGCAATTCCTTTAAGCTCCGTCAGCAGCGGAAGGATGTGATTCTCCCGAAGCTCGGGGAAGGTGCGCCGCAGCAGCAAAATACGGATACCCGCATGCGCTGCGGCCAGCAGCACGGCCTTTTTGCGCACGGCCCAGCTCTTTCCTCCCCCCCTCGCTCCGCCATAGGCGACGAACCGGGTCTGCGCCCTGAAAAACTCCGCCTGCCTTGGATTCGGCCTGCCCAGTTCCCAACAAAGGTCACTCGGCATAATTTTGAAGGGCCTCTTCCATGACAAATGAGACCTCCTGCCCCTCTTCGGTGAGGATCTGCTTGCCGTAAACACGGTTCAGGATCTCTTTGGCGCAGTCCACACGCAGCGAACCCGAGAGCGACTCATTGAAGAGCGATTCCACCAGCAGCCTTGCCGCCGCCGGCGTTGCCTGCCTGAGGGTATCCCGCATCTCGGCTTCCAGTTTTTCCGGTGTTCGCCTTCTGGGACGTCTCTTTTTTTCGGGATTTTCTCGGTTCATATGATTTCCTCCTTTTTTCCCTGGAATCCCCCCTCCCACCCACCGACTTCTCCTGTATCGGCTGGTTGTATGGTAACGTCTTCAAAAATGGATAAGTGCCCCATCCCGCTCCTTTTTCCGGTTTTGGGGTTTTGAAAAAAAGTGGTTTTCGCCTCTGCGGCAACAAAAAAGGCGAAGCCTTCGCTTCGCCTTGCAGCTCTACATAAAAAAGCGCCCTGCTTTTTGCAGGACGCTTTTCCCTTTTTCTTCGCTTTTGACTCCCTACCGCGATGCGGATTCTCCCGTCAGCAGTTCGGCATACTCCGGATGCTTTTCAAACCACTTGACGGCAAAGGGGCAGGTGGGATGAATCTTCAGACCCTGTTCCCGAAGCTGGGCGACGGCCAGCTCCAAAAGCCGATCTCCGACTCCCTGCCCGCGGAGCGACTCATCCACAAAGGTATGGTCGATCATGGCAACTCCTTCGGAAATGGGGAAGGTGAGCTCGGCGATCAGCGCTCCGTTCTCATTCACTGCGAAGATCCGCTCGGCCTCTTGTTGGAATTTCATACTGCAACACCTCACTTTTCCAAAGTATACCAAACATTCCCGTTTCACGCAAGCCCCTGCCTGCCACGGGCCCCGACAAGGTTGCCGAACCCTGCTCTTTTCCCATTTTGCAAATGCCGCACGCTGTTCGCTTCACGCAAAAAAGCACGCTGTTCCAGCATTGGAAAGCGTGCCTTTTTGTTTGAACGCAAATCATTCCGAAAACAAAAGAATTCGGATTCTCCGTTCAATGGTGACCCATCGGAGGCTCGAACTCCGGACACCTTGATTAAAAGTCAAGTGCTCTGCCAACTGAGCTAATGAGTCATTCGCATGTGATATCATAGCATTTCCCCAGGGAAAAGTCAAGCAATGCTTTTCCTCTCTCAGAGGTTTTTCCGCAAAAAACAAGAATTCTCCCATCGGAACCGTTTGACAAACTTCACGGGACTTTCAGAATCCGTTATCCGCAGGAGCTTCCAAATGATATCCCATTCTGCGCACAGCCTTGATCTGAACCCCCGAACCGATGGCACGCAGCCGCTTTCTCAAAAAACCCACATAAACTTCCACGTGGTTCTCCACGGCATTGGAGTCGCAGCCCCATACCCGCTCCAGGATCTCGTCTTTTTGGACCAGAGCGCCCTTTGCGCGCAGCAGCAACCGCATCACTTCAAATTCTCTGGCAGACAGACGAACGGCTCTGTCTTTGCAAACCAGCCGTCCGGAAGAGAGCTCCAGAGTGGTTCCGCCAAAGGACCATTCCTCCTTCCAACCCCTCTGGCGGCGCAGCAGCGCATTGACGCATGCCAGAACCTCTCTCTTCTCACATGGGGTGGAAAGGCAGCAGTCTGCGCCGGTATTCAGCCCTCTGATCCTGGCTTCGGGGTCCTGCTCCGGCGTGAGCAGCAGGAGCGGCGTCTCGCACTGTCCCGCGCGGAGCTTTCGAATCAGCTGCTCCCCGTCGAAGGCCGCCGCTTCCTGATCGATCAGAATCCCGTCTGTGGTGCCAAGCGCGATACTCATCTCGGCGCTCTTCTCGTCGGCCGCGCATTCCACCTCATATCCCTCTTTGAGGAAGAGCCTTCTCCAGGAGCCGGACCATTCTTTTTCTTTTCCCACAATGAGCAGCTTCATAAGGAGCCTCCCAAAACTTGATCTTCAGATTCCAAATCCTCTGCGCAGTGGTTTCGCCGTGATAGACTGCATCCGGCCACGGCGTTTTCCCCGTGGTTCGCAGTTTGGATTTTGGTCTTTTCAAGACGGCATCCTCCCCTTGCAAAGAGAAGCCCTGTCACATTTGTGTCTAAATTGTGTTCTCGTCGGCAATCTTGCATGACTTTTGCCAAAAACGCATTGTTTTTCAGTTTATTTTCAGGTTTTTCTGCTAAGATAGGGCTGTAAGAAAAACTGTTCCCTGTTTTATGGAAAGGAGCGAGCTCATGAACGAAAAAGAATACATGAAAAACGGTCCCATTGAAGTTCAGTTTCTTGAATCAAATCCCTCTGTTTCCAAAACTGCCCCTGCTTCTGTGACGCCTGCCGCAGCGGATTCTTCTTTGCCGACCCCGAATGCGACCGCCGCCGCTTTGAGCGGCGCCCTTGCCTCGAACCTTGAAACCTTCGCGGCAGATGCGGCCGGAGCCGCACAGTCCGAAGCCGACGCCTCGCCCTCTTTTGCCGCTCAGGAAAAATCCTCTGCTGTGAAAGAGGAATCCGGTTTCACTGCCCCCGCGGCAGGTTCCGTCTCCTCTGGCAGCACGGCCTCTGCTCCCATTTCCGTGCAGACGGCTCCGCCGAAGCGAAAGAAGGGCTGGATGAAAGCCATTGCGCTCGGTCTGTGCTGTATTCTACTCGGCGGAGCGGCCGGAGCCGGAGCCGCGCTCTACACTCTCGGTTCCCGATTTCCGGATGCAGACTCTGTCCCCACCAAGATGCCGACCATGATGGAAGGCGTTCGGGAAAGCACCGTGATCGATGTGAAGCAGATCGATACCTCTGCGGAACTGACGCCGACGCAGGTCTATGCCGCCAATGTCAATTCCACCGTCGGCATCCGCACCACCGTCACGACCAACTACTGGGGGTTCCAGACCACCGCTGCCGCCGCCGGTTCGGGATTCATCCTCACAGACGACGGATACATCTTGACCAACTATCATGTGGTGTCCGACTCCACCTCCATTACAGTCACAACCTATTCCGGCGACGACTACGACGCGATTTTGGTGGGCTATGATGAGGACAATGATATCGCCGTGCTGAAGATCAGCGCTGACGGCCTGGTTCCTGTGGTGCTGGGAGATTCCAAGAAAATGCACGTCGGCGACAGCGTGATCGCCATCGGAAATCCGCTTGGAGAGCTCACATTTTCCCTCACATCGGGCGCAATCAGCGCGCTGGACCGCGAAATCACCCTTTCGAATGGCGTCACCATGGATCTGATCCAAACCGACTGCGCGATCAATTCCGGCAATTCCGGCGGCGCTCTGTTTAACATGTATGGCGAGGTAATCGGCATCACCAACGCCAAATACTCCTCCTACGGTTCCCAAACCTCAGTCGACAACATCGGCTTTGCCATCCCCATCGACAAGGTCTCGGGGATCGTGAAATCCGTGATGGAAAACGGTGTCGTTGCGAAGCCCTATATCGGCGTGACCGTATCCGCCGTCAGCGAGGAGCTCCAGAGTTACGGCCTGCCCGAAGGCGCCGCTATCCAAAGCGTGGTTCCTGACAGCCCTGCGGACAAAGTCGGCCTGCAGCAAAACGACATTGTCACCAAGGCCAACGACACGGACATCACAAGTGACGACGACTTGGTGGATGCCGTGCAGTCGATGGCCCCGGGCGATGCAATGCACCTCGAAGTCTTTCGCCAGGGTCAAACCCTCTCTTTCGATCTCATTGTCGGAGAGCGGATCCAGTCGGCTGTTGAGAATCGCGCCTCTTCGGAAGACCAGAGTGAACAGACCCCCTGGAGCAGCTGGAGCATTCCCTTCTTCCAGGGTGGAGAGAACAGACCCAGGGAAACCTACCCTTCTTCCAACAACCAGGGCCGTCCCTCCAGTAACAGCTGAGAGAGGCCGCTCTCTCTCATAAGGTCAAAAGGCTTTTCCCCTTCCGGCAGACAGCGGCTTCAAGGCCATTCATGCCCAAGACCGCTTCTCCTGCCCTGCCTCGACCTCTCTTCAGGAACAGATGCTCATCCGCTCCGCCGCTTTTCTTGCCGCAGCTCCATGCAGCAGGAAGGGGGCGGGGCGGTTTTTCTCTCCCCAAAATTGAGGACGCCCGCCAAGCAGGCGTTTCTGGCTCAAGCAGGCTTTTTTTTAAAAGGAAGAGACGTGCAAAGCCCCATGCAGGGGATCGCCCGTCTCTCCCGGACGCCTGGACGCTTTACAGATGTTTCCTGCGCGGCGGTTTCGGCGCCGAATGTTTCACTTCTTACGCCGCGGCTTTTTTTACTGCACGCTTTTGCAAAAAAGTCACAACGGCCACGGCTGAAATCCCGATCACGTCGGTGAGGATGCCTGGTACGATGAGCAGCAGACCGCCGCCGATACAGATCATTCGGAATAAGGGATTCAGCTTGGTATCCATAAAGCCCTCCATGCCGGTGGCCACGCCATACATGCCGATAAACGCCGTAATCACGATCTGCAGCGCCTTGAGGGGAGGAGCGCCGATCAGCAGCATCTCCGGATTGAAGGCGAAAACATACGGTACAATAAAGGCTGCGATGGCAATTCTGGTCGCCGTGACTCCGGTTTTAAAGGGATTCGACTTGGCGATAGCCGAGCCTGCATAGGCTGCAAGCGCAACCGGCGGCGTGATATCCGCCACGATGCCGAAGTAAAACACAAACATGTGTGCGGCCAGCACAGGAACTCCAAGCCGCACCACGATAGGGGCGGTGATGGTCGCCATAATCACATAGTTCGCAGTTGTGGGCACACCCATTCCCAGAATGATACAGGCGATCATGGTGAAAAAGAGGGCAAGAATCTTGATGCCGTGCGACAGGGCCAGCAGGCCGCTCGCCAGCTTGAGCCCGATTCCGGTCAGGGTGACAACGCCGACAATGATCCCTGCAACGGCGCAGGCGACCGCCACGCTGATCGTGCTGCGCGCACCGTTTTCCATCGCATCCAAAAAGGTGGTGAAGCTCATCCGTGTTTCGGCGCGGAACATGCTGACCACAATGGAGGTGAGAATCGCATAGACCGCCGACATCGAAGAGGTTTTACCGCTCATCATGCAGTAGACCAGCACCACCAGCGGCAGCAGCAGATAGCCGCCGTACAGCATGGTTTTCACAAAGGGCGGCACTTCGGATCTGTCGAGTCCGCGCAGTCCCAGCTTTTTGGCCTCGAAATGAACCATCAGGAAAATACCGGAGAAATACAAAAAGGCAGGAAAAATAGCCGCAATGGCAATGACCGAATAGTCGTTGCCCGTGATCTCAGCCATGAGAAAGGCTGCAGCTCCCATAATGGGGGGCATGATCTGTCCTCCGGTGGAAGCAGCGGCTTCCACTGCGCCGGCAAATTCCGGAGGATAGCCTGTTTTTTTCATCATGGGGATCGTGAAGCTTCCGGAGCCCACCGTGTTGGCAACCGAGCTTCCCGAAATCATTCCCTGGAGCCCGGATGCGATCACCGCCACCTTGGCGGGACCTCCGGTCGCAGCTCCTGCAATGGAATTGGCCACGTCGATGAAGAACCTGCCCACTCCGGTTTTATCAAGAAAAGAGCCAAACAGAATAAAGAGCACGATAAAGGTGGAACAAACCCCGATCGGCGTCCCCATGACTCCCTCGGTTGTGTAAAACAGGTGTGCGATGATTCTCTTGGTACTGAAATTGGCATAGTATGCATAGGCGATAAAGCTTCCCGCCACAACCATGATCGGAATCCCGACCACACGACGGCAGAGCTCCGCCAGGATGAGGATCCCGATGATCGCCACCACAACGTCAAGCTTTGTGGCGCGCCCTGCACGGCGGACAATATCGCGGAAATTCACTACATAATAGAAGTAGCAGCAGATTCCGGTCACGGCTAAAACCACGTCATACCAAGGCATGTAATCCAGGCGCGCCGTATCCTTCTTGCGCACGGGATAGAGGAAATAGCCTAAAAAAATGACGATCCCAACAAAAGAGGCGCGCCGAATCTGCTCGGGCATTGCGGAGAAAACATTCATCCACAAAACATAAAACGAGAACCCCACGAGCATGAGCCGAATCAAAAGCTTGCGGGGGCCGGTAAATTGCCTTGTATTGGATTCTCTGTCGAATTCTGCAAGCACCTTATGGGCTTCTTCTGCTGCCAAAGCAGCTCCTTCATCGGCGGAGGGCTCTGTCGTCTGCTGCGTTTGCAGGAGCTGCGCCTCTTTTTCGTCGCAGCCGCCCTCAATAAAGTCTGACATGTCGATCCCTCCCAAAGACTAGTTTGCCAGGACAAAGGAAACCGTGCTGTTTTTCCCGCACAGCTCCCGAAGGTTGATTTGCTGCCCGTGAATCTCGAGGATGTGGTCGTAAACGGTCCCCACAATGTAAGACAGGTGGGGAATCTTCTGATGAATCCCACTCAAAAGCATATGTCCCTCCGGCGTATAGGAGAGCGTTTGCCCCTCCTCCACTTGGGTGGCAACGCCGGCACCAAAGGCCGAATATTCACAGGATTCCACAAATATCATGTTCTCATCCAGCGAGATACGGTAGGTCTCTTTCACCAGGCTCTTGTTGACCGAGTGAAGGAAGGAAACGCTGAACAGATCGCCCTCTTCCACAGAGTAGGCCGCATACTGTTCTCCCGTATCCGCGTCGATCAGGCGCAGCTTCGCGCCGCCAAACAAACCGCTCCGCATCAGGAAAAGGATGGCCGCAATGGCACAAAGCACCACTGCGGCCATCTCCATGGCGTTCTTTCCAGCGGATTTTCTGTTCACACAGGTTGCGTTCATACTACCGGACAAAACCGATCTTTTAACCTAAAACGCCGACTTCCTTGAAGTATTTCTCTGCACCGGGATGGAAGGGAACCGAAACTCCCTCAACCGCATAGGCGGGATCGAGCTCGCTGCCCTTGGCATTGCCGGCGACAACATCTTCCTTGCACTCAAACAGAGTCTTGGTCATGTTGTAAACCAGATCCTCAGAGAGTTCGTTGTTGACGATGAAGGTGGCCTTCACGGCAACCGTGGTGGCGTCTTCGGTCATACCCTTATAGGTATTGGCGGGGATGCTGTAGCTGGTGTAGAAGGGATAGCTTTCGATCAGCTTGGCAGCCTCTTCTCCATCAACATTGAGGATCACGATGGAATTGGTGGTTGCAAGCTCGGTGATGGCGGTCGTGGGAGCGCCGGCCGTGCAGAAGAAGGCGTCGATCTTGCCATCCTTCAGGGCAGAAGCGGAATCGCCGAAACCAAGGTTCCAAACATTGATGTCGTCAAAGGTCAGACCATAGGCCTCAAGGATCTGTCTGGAGTTGAACTCCACACCGGAGCCGGCGTCGCCGACCGAAACATTCTTGCCGGCGAGATCCGCAACGGTCGTAATGCCGGAAGAGGGGTTGGCAACGATCTGGCAAACCTCGGCATAGCAGGCAGCCATGCTGCTGAAGCCCTCGAGCTTGTTGCCGTCAAACAGGTCCGTGCCGTTGTAGGCATAGTCCAGAACGTCGTTCTGCACGATCGCGATCTGAACTTCGTTGTCGCTGATCAGGTTGATGTTGGCCGCGGAGGCGCCGGTCGACTGCACGTCAACGGTCAGGCCCTCGATCTTGTCGCTGAAGAGGGTGCCAACCACGCCGCCGTAAGCATAGTACGTTCCGGTCGTGCCGCCGGTGGCCATCTTGATGTTCACGGGAGCGGCGGGTTCGTCGCCCTCGGTGTTGTCTTCGGTCTTGTTGCACGCAGTCATCGCAATTGCAAATACCAGAACCAAGACAAGCAGGAGACTGAGTTTGCGTTTCATTTGTTTGTCCTCCATTTCAATTGATTGAGGCCTCTTAAAAGTCTTCCATCGTTTCAGCGCCTGCAAGAGCCGCAGGACGGGAAGCCCCCTCTTACAGGTTTGGCCATGCTTACCGCAGCAACTGCCCGGGCCGGCAGCACGTACATCCACCGCCCAAACGGCAAACTGCATACAAGCATTCAACCAACGCTATTATATCGAGTTTTTGCCACAATTGCAACAAGGAAATACAAAGATACAAGAATTTTTGTGAAAATAAACAACGCGCCCGCATTTCCCTGCACAGGCACATATTCCGACAGGCACGCTCATACGTATAGCGTATCAAGACCTTTGGGAGTCGAGGAGGGTTTTTCATGTATATCAAAGCCATCAAACTCAACCGCGTGCTGCTCCGCTGGATCGGCACCGCTATTTTGATCTTGGCAGCCGTGTTTTTAACCCTTTCTCTGGCTCATGCGCGGCAAATCAGGGCCTCTACAACCGTGAAACCGGTTCGCTTTACAGGAATCAAGACCAACGAAGACCGCGTCGGATTCCTGAAGCAATTCGGTTGGGACGTTGAGGAGGCCGCGATTGAGGTGGTTCAGGTGACGATTCCGAAGCAGTTTGATCAGGTCTATCTCGAATACAATGCGCTGCAAAAAACACAGGGCCTTGATTTGGTCAAGTATCAGGGCAAAACGGCGAAACGCTGGACCTACCGGGTTTTGAACTATCCCGGCGCCGAGGGGGAGGTGGTTGCCAACCTCCTGCTCTGCGGCAATCGCATCATTGCCTGCGACATCTCTTCCACCGAACTGGGCGGCTTCATGCAGGGTGTGCAGATGCCGACCCCAACCGTAAGCTCCTCCCCTGCACAGCTCGCTGCGGAAGAACCCGAAACTGCGGCCGCCGCTGACGTGGGCGAAGAGGTCCCGACCATGATCGAAGAACCGGGTCAGCCGTGATGCAGGGCATTGCACCCCCTGTGCGTTGAACGCCCCGCACAGGAGAAAGAATTTGACCGCATCGCTTTGCGCAAAATGCAGAGTGCCGCTCCGCCCCACGACCCATGATTCACACGGCAGGCGGAGTTCCGCAAAAGGCGTGCTTTTCTCTTTAAACGAAAAAGCCCCGGCGGGATATTCAGCAACTCCCGCCGGGGCTTTAATATGGTTTGTCTGAAGGGCGGCACGTTCGCATTCAGACCGAATCGGATCGAGTCGCACCGCTCTCCTGATTATGAACCCGTTTACGGATTAACCGTGATTTCGAGGGAATAGGCCTTTGTGTCGCCGCTTTCAGCCGTGACCACGATGCTGACCTTTGTGAGTTCGCCCACCGAAATCGGGATGGGTCCCGAAGCGCTTCCGCTCTGGACGCTCTTGCCGTCGACCGTGATCTCGGCGTTCTCATTTGTCGCCGTGGGGATCAGCCGCACACTGTTTGCTCCCATGGCGGAGATGGTCGCCTGATAGGTGTTCCCTGAGCCGAGCGCCGCGCTGTAGGTCCCATCGGCCCCTACCACACGCAGGGAAGCAAGCGAGGTATCGGTCGAGGTGAACTCGGTCGAGAAGGTGGTGCGGACCGTGGTGGTCTTGCCGTTGTCGCTCTCATGCACCAAGGTGACGGTATAGGTGGTCTTTTCCTTCAGATCGGTCAGATCCACGGTTTTGCTGGTGACTCCGTCGGCCGGGATGAAGTTGCTGAGTACCACGCCCGACTCCTTGGGGGCGTATGGCGAATAGGAAATGGTGAGCTTACCGGGGACGCTGAAGCTTGCCTTGACCTGCGCACTGTTCTTGGTGACCTTGACGACCTCCAGCTTAAGCTCTACCACCTCGGTGGTGAAGCTCACCGAGCTCGCGGCCGACACTCTGCCGGCGCTGTCGGTAACGGTAGCCGTCACCGTATAGCGCGTGTTGGGGTAGAGATCGGTCAGCGGCACGCTCTTCCTGACGCCCGCCTTAACCGTGACCTGTTTGGTTTGGGTCGTGCCTGTGGCCGGTTTGATGGTCAGATCCACTGTGCCGTTCACGGTGGAAAGCACCTCAAGGTCGGCCGTCTCCGCAGTGACGTCGCTGACGGTCAGGGAGGAAATCTTTCCTTTTCCGTCTCCTGTTTTGAAGTAGGAAACGGTCTCGGGGATCTTGTCTCCGCCCTCATACTGCAGGGTGTTCTCCTTGATGACCACATAATAGGTCGTGCTGTTGGAGAGCTCTTCTTCGGGGGTCAGCGTGATCGTTTTTCCGTCGTTGCTGATCACCGCAGTGAAAGGAAGCGCCGTACCGGTCTGACTGCCTTTGCGAAGCGCGATCGCAGTGCTCTCCACATAAGCTTCCCGCAGAACGGCGCCGGTGCCGCGCTGCACGGGATAGAGGAAGGAGATGGTGATATCGGTGGTGGGAACCACGTTCTCCGCCTTGTTTGCAGGATCAAATGTGATCAGCCGGCTGACGTTTTTCCCTGTGGAGAAGGTAGAAACAAAGCGGGTGTTGAGGTTGCCGTTTTCGTCGGACAGCGTCCCTCTGTTGACGACAACGAAGTACTCGGTATCGGCCTCCAAGCTTTCGTCCGGCGAGAGGGTGAGAATCTTGTTGGTAGAAGAGATGGTAGCTGCAAAGCCGAGAAGGGGCCCGTCCACCGTTCCTTTATGGATCTCGACCGCGCTGCTTTCCACATAAGCCGAGGTCAGCTCGGCACCGGAGGCTTTGTATACCGCATCCGCAAAGGTCAACTTCACCGTGGTGGTTCTTGACACATCCGTTTTGCCGTCTGTCGGCGAAACGGTCGGGGTCAGATACGTATCCTTCTGCGTGGTGAAGGAGAAGACCGCTCTGGGATTGGTCGATCCCGACGCATTGACGATCGAATTCTTGGTCACGACCACATAGTATTTCGTATTGCTCGAGAGCGGACTGTCCGGCGTGATGGAAACCACGCGTCCGTTTGTGCTGAGGCTTGCAGTGAAGTCCACCTTCGTGCCGCTGGCGCTGGTCTTTCTCAGTTCGACCACGGTGTCTTCCAGATAAGCTGCCGTCATGGAATTCCCGTTCAGCTTATAAATGGTCTGCGGGAAGGTCAGCTTGATAACGCGGGAGATTGCGATATCGGTTGAGCCGTCGGCAGGGCTGATGGTGGGAACCAGCTTCTGATCTTCCACCGTGCCCTGCTCCGGATCGGTCGGATCCACAGTTCCGCTGTAGGCGATCAGCCGTCTCGGCTTGGTCTCATAGGTGACGCCGGCGGCCTTTTCTTCGCAATAGGCGATCTCTCCCTCGCCGGTGAAGGCGGTTTCCGCGCTGACGACCGCCTTGTCAACCGTTACGGAGCGGGAAATGTTGATGTTTGAGCCTTTTGCGCCCTTCTCTACGGTCAGCAGCGCAAAGTCGCCTTTTTGCAGCGTGAGATTTCCCTTGGCGGTCAGAATCAGCTCTTCCACGGTGGCCTTATCGGCGTTGAGGATGGTGGAGCAGCCCGCCGAGAGCTTTCCGAATTTGCCGGCCAGCCGAAGGGTCTCGCTGTCGAGCGATTTGCCGCTGAGCGCCAGATCGGTGACGCCTGCGCCGGTCAGCGCCGCATCCTCTTCAAGATAGGCGCCGCGCTGCACGGAGGTCTCCTTCACAGCGGTGCCTTTGGTCATGCGCACATGCACGTCGCCGTCCGCATCGGCCAGCACCAGCTTGTTGACGGCAACATTGTCGAGCACCAGGCCGTCGAGGTCGCCGCCGCCGTTGACGGTCAGCGTTCCGATCACGCGGCAGTTCTTCAGCGTCACGCCGCCGTCGCCCAGAGCCGAAGAGATGGTGACGTCGTTTGCAAAGAGGGTGTCTTCATATTTCATGCCGGGAACTGAGATGATCTGATTGTCCGCCGAGACGATACGCTCGCCGTTGAGCAGCAGCGTGATCACCTTAGCCGCCGCCGCACGGGTCAGTGGGCTCTCGGGATTGAAGCGGCCCAACTCGTCTCCCACCATGTAACCCTTTGTGTAAACGGTACGGACATAGGGCAGCGCCCAGCTTGCAATGGAGCTGCTGTCACCCAGCGCCGTCACAGACTTTGTGGTGCCCGGCTCGGAGACGACCCGCGCCACGATTACGGCAGCCTCCTGCCGCGTGATGGGGATGTCGGGACGGAAGGTGTTATCGGAGTAGCCGGCAATGTATCCGGCCGCCACCGCCTTGCGCACTTCATCATAGTACCAGGCTGTGGTCGGCACATCGGTGAATCCAACCGTCGCCACTCTGCTCATTCCGATCGCTTGATTGAGCATCTTGGAAAACTCCGCACGGGTCACCGTTTTGTCGGGCTTAAAGGTCCCGTCGGTATATCCCTTGATGTAACCCTTTTCCACGCCGGAGTAGATGTAGGATTCTCCCCAATGTCCCTTTACGTCGGAAAAGATCACGGCTGCCCGGGCGGATCCCGCACACAGCAAACCGAGCAACAGTGCTGACAGGACCAGTGCCGTAATCAGCCTAACAATCGTTTTTCTCATAAAGACGCTCCCCCATTTCCCTGGTCATTTGGCGGCGCCGGAATCAGCCGTTTGAATGGATGCTTCCAGCATGTTTCTCCGTGTGGTTTCTCATTTGGAATTCGCGTAATTCTAACAAAAATCCTTTTTATATTTTACACGAAATCGCCCTTTTAGGCAAGCACTTGCCGAAATTTCTGCACATTCTTCTTTTGATGCGACGCCGCTTATGCAAGGGTCGGATTTCTTCCGGTCAGAGAAGTTCGTCTTTGTATTCGCTTTGTCCGTTCAGCCGTTTCACCCTGCCAAATAAAACGCGCATCGTCGACAGAGACGATGCGCGTTTTTCTCTTGCCGGGCCGTGCCGTTTTCCCTGAAGACGACATGGCTTTTTCATTTTTTACAGAAGCGTTTTACGCAGCGTTTCCCCATCCAGCGGCGAAAGATAGCTCGGCGGTATATCCAGAATGGTCTTGCAGCCGATCTGCCCCTCGTTCGCCATGCGGTAGACGGCGCGGGCGCAGGCAACCAGCGCGCTTGCCGTGAACTCGGGATTGGAATCGAGCTCCAGCCGGTATTCCACCGTGCTGGTGTGCTCTCCGTTCCAACCGGTCTTTCCGCTGCGGATGACAAATCCGCCGTGCGGCATTCCGGCATGCTTTTGCGCCATCTCTTCCTTTGTGATAAAGGTCACCGAGGTGTCGTACTCGTCAAAATAGTTCTTCATTGTGACGATCTCATGCTCGATCCTTGCAAGGTCCGCGCCCTCTTTTGCCACCACATAGCATTCTCTGGTATGTTTTTGCCGCGTCGTCAGTTCGGGAGAGGTTCCCTTTCGGACCTCCTCGAGCGCCTCGGGAACCGGTACGGTGTATTGACGCGCATCCAAGACCCCGTCAATACGGCGGATCGCATCGGAATGACCCTGACTCACACCCCTGCCCCAGAAGGTATAGTCCGCACCCTCCGGCAGAACGGCGCAGGCCAGCATTCTGGAAAGAGAAAAGAGTCCGGGATCCCATCCTGCCGAAATGACGGCCGTTTTCCCGCCTGCGCGCGCGGCGGCGTCGACCGCGGCGAAGTGCTCCGGGATTCGCTTGTGCGTGTCAAAACTGTCCACCACATTGAAGAGCCGCGCCATACGCGGTGTCTGCTCGGGAAGGTCAGTGGCGGAGCCCCCGCACAGCATCAGCACGTCGATCTTGTCGGCATACTCTGCCGCCTGCTCCACCGGCAGCACAGGGACTCCCTCCGTGAGGATTTTCACGGTTTTGGGATCTCTTCGGGTGAAAACGGCGCAGAGCTCCATATCCTTTGCCTGTTTTACGGCGCACTCCACGCCTCTTCCCACGTTTCCGTGGCCCATGATTCCAATCCTGATGCTCATACCCATACCTCTTTTCCTTCTGATTCTGCCGTTTTTTGCCATTTGGTCGCATTTTGGTCAAATTGTCTGCAATACCGGAAAGACCGCCCCTGATCGGGACGGTCTTTTGGCTTGATTTACCGCTGACCCACGGTGGGGCAATCGCCCTTTGACGGGGATTATTCCTCCTGGGCGGCCGCCTCGGCAATCACCTTTTCGGCAACGTTCGGGGGAGCCTCCTCATAGCGGGTAAACTCAAAGGTGAAGGAGCCTCTGCCCTGCGTCATAGAACGCAGATCCACGGCATAGCTGCCCATCTCGGCCATCGGCACGTCGGCCTCGACCTCCTGGAGCCCGCCGCCTGCGGGATTCATTCCCAGGATTCTTCCGCGGCGCTTATTGATATCGCCGATGATATCGCCCATCAGGGAGTCGGGGATCAGAACCTTGAGGCTGCCGATCGGCTCAAGCAGCACGGGAGACGCAGCCTCCATGCCGGCCTTATAGGCCAGGTTTGCGGCAACCTTGAAGGCCATTTCCGAGGAGTCGACAGGGTGATAGGAACCGTCAACCAGCGTGGCCTTGAGGTTGACAACGGGATAGCCTGCCAGAACGCCCTTCTGAATGGACTCTCTCAGGCCCTTCTCAACTGCGGGGAAGAAGTTCTTGGGCACGGAACCGCCAAAGATGTTCTCCGCAAAGGTCAGATCCTCGGTGTCGCCTGGCTCGAATTCGATCCAAACGTCGCCGAACTGGCCATGGCCGCCGGACTGCTTCTTATGACGACCCTGAACCTTAACCTTCTTGCGAATGGTTTCGCGGTAGGGCACGCGAACCGGCTTGAGCTCAACGCCCGTGCCGAACTTACTCTTGAGCTTGCTGACCAGAACGTCAAGATGCACGTCGCCGATTCCGGAGACGACCTGCTGCTTGGTTTCGGGATTGAGTGAAAAAGTAAAGGTGCGATCTTCCTCAGCCAGACGCTGCAGACCGGTGGAGATTTTTTCCTCATCGCCCTTGGCGAGAGGCTGGATGCTCATGGAATAGGAGGGAGCGGGGAACTCGATGCCGGGCAGCACGATCTTCTTGCCCACGGCGCACAGCGTATCGCCGGTCACGGTGCTGTTCAGTTTGGAAACAAACCCGATATCTCCCGCGCCGATCTCAGCCGTTTCGGCCTGCTTGTTGCCGCGGATGAAAAAGAGCTTGCTGATCTTCTCATTCTGCTCCGAGGTGGAGTTGTAAACCTGGCTGTCGGACTTCATGGTTCCGGACACCACTTTGAAGTAGGACATCTTTCCCACGAAGGGGTCTGCCACGGTCTTGAAGACGATGGCCGCCAGATCGCCGCTCGGATCGGCCTTCAGCGTGCCCGCCTCGCCGCCGATGGTCGCGGGAACTTCGCCCTTGTCGGCAGGAGAGGGCGTGGTGCTCACCAGCGTCTCGAGCACGTTGTCGATTCCCTCCAGCGTATAGGCCGAGCCGCACAGCACCGGCGCAATGGAACCGTCTGCGATTCCGGCGCGCAGGCCGTCAAGCGTCTCTTCCTTGGAGAAGTGCTCGCCGTTGAAGAATTTCTCCATCAGCTCTTCCGAGGTCTCCGCAACCGACTCGCTCATCATATCCCACAGAGCGTTGGCATCGTCGCCCAGATCCTCGGGCAAAGGCTTAATCTCGGGAACGCCGTTCTTATAAACCTTCATGTTCCGCTCGACGAAGTCGATCAAGGCTACCATCTTTTCGCCCTCCATCACGGGGCAGCAGATGGGACAGACCGAAATGCCGAAAACCTCTCGCAGCTGCTCGACCGTCTTGAAGAAGTCGGCGTTTTCCATATCCATAGACCCGACAAAAAAGGCCTTCGAGAGCCCCGCCTTGGTGGCATACTCCCAACCCTTTTCGGTGCCGACGCCCGGGCCGCCCTTGCCGGAGACCACCAGCAACGCCGTCTCGGCTACACGCACGCCCTGCATGACCTCGCCGACAAAATCAAGATATCCCGGCGTATCCAGGAAGTTGATCTTGTAGCCCTTATACTCAACGGGCGCAACCGCCGTGGAAATCGAAATCTGCCGTTTGATTTCTTCGGGATCAAAGTCGCAGACGGTGTTGCCGTCTCCCGTTTTGCCCAATCTGTCGGTGCCCTTCGTCAGGAAAAGGGCCGCTTCCGCAAACGAAGTCTTGCCGGAACGTCCCTGTCCCAACAAAACAACATTGCGGATCTTATCCACGGGATATTGTTTCATACAATGTACCTCCCTCAACGCGGGGTGCGATCCGGAAAGATATGCCGCATCTTTGCCGTCCCCGGTCGCCACTCTTGCGGCGAGCGGCCTGCCGATTTATTTTCCGTGCCGCCGCAAGAACCATTTGCATGATTCTCGCGGTTGAACTTGTCAAATAAGAGCCTGTAGATTTGTGCAACCTGCACCAAACCATACTCTCATAGGTTATATTATATACGATGCCCTGCGCAATTGCAAGGAAAAATCCAGCAATGTTGTCCGCATTCTGCCGACATTTGCCGCTTTTGGCAGTCTCCTATCCCCCTGCAGCAGTTTCGGTCTTGCGCAACGAATTCCGATCCTGTCCTCTTCGTTCTTTGCCGGTCAGGCCCCGGGATTTTCACAGGACAAAGAAGGGGGTATGGGCGCTCAGCTATGCGAGCCGCGCCCATACCCCTTTTGTTTTGCATCTGCTTCCATCAAGGATTCCCGCCACGGAGGGACGATCACTTCACCGTATAACCCCCGCGCACCATCACCCATCCCTCCGAAGAGACGCAGACGATCCCCCGTCCGTCGCTTCTCGGAATCAGGTAGAGGTTCTGTAGGGTCAGCTCGTTGCCGTCGCCGGCTTCACTTCCCTTTGTGACGTTGGTGATCTTATCCCCGACCGGATCGACGCAACGGAAGGTTCCACGCCGCAGCAGCACCTCAACGCCGCCGTCGGCTCCCACCAGCGTTTGACCCTCAAAGAGCTGGATCGCTTTGTAGGAGACGTCGCCGCCGGACGAAGCGGTCGACGGAGCGGAGGGCAGATCGAGATTGTCGACCGCCTTGGCGACCTCCTCCTTGACCAGCGCCTGGAGCTGCGCCTCGTCTACCGTTTGTCCCGGGGACCCTGAGGAATTTCCTCCCTCCAATTTCTGATCGATCATCGACGAGATCTGGGGCAGAAATACCTTATTGAGGTAACTGAGTGAAATCAGCGGATCATCTTCCGTTCCGGAGGCCGCAATGGTGGAATAGGCTAAACCGATCGCTGCGGCCGCCACGAGCAGAAACAGTATGACACGCTTTTTCATCACAGTTTTCCCCTTTTTCTTGAATTACGATGGTCGCGCCAGGGTTTCTCCGCCGCATTTGACGCATCTCTCTGCCGGAGCTTTTGCATGTATGCCGGAATCTCATCCTACAGCACACCATTCAATCCAAAACTCACCGACAGCGCTTCATTGATTCGCTCCATGGCGACGGAATCCAAATGCCCCATCTTTTCCTTCAGCCGCTTTTTGTCGAGCGTTCTCACCTGCTCGAGCAGCACAACCGAATCTTTGTGCAGACCATAACCGTTTTCCGCCAAAATCTCGATATGCGTGGGCAGTCTGGCCTTACTGACCTGACTGGTGATCGCCGCCGCAATGACCGTGGGACTGTAGCGGTTGCCGACGTCGTTCTGGATGATGAGCACAGGACGCACACCGCCCTGCTCGCTCCCGACAACGGGGCTGAGATCTGCATAATAGATATCCCCACGTTTGACTGTCAAAATCCTTCACACTCCAAACCATGCAAAGATAGGGAGTTGCTCCCACCCTATTCTTGCCTGTCCTGCGGGTGTTTTATTCACCGCATTCCATCTTATGCAGCATTGTCGGATCTTGGCAGAAAGCTTTGTCCTGCCCGGATGTTCAGAGCCGCGCGCCCGTTCCGGTCAGCGCCTCATAGCTGACGACCATCCCGTTCTCGTAGTACACGCGGGGCACGCGGGAGGTGATATTGGTGAAGAACTGCGGCGGGAAGGCCTCAGCCTCCTTACTCACCTCGATCATGGATTGAAACGCATCGTTGTCTTCCCCGAAGATGGTGACGGTCTGACCCGGCCGCACGCCCTCGATTCCGGTGATATCGACCATCATCTGGTCCATACACACCGAGCCGATCACCGGCGCCTTTTGGCCGTTCACCAGGATATGGCCCTTGTTGGACATCCCGTAGGGCAGCCCGTCGGCATATCCGATAGGGATCACAGCGATGCTCATGTCCCGGGTCACCTCATAGGTGCAATTATACCCCACCTTGTCGCCCGGCGCAAGGTTTTTGACCTGCCCGATACTGGATTTGAGCTGGGAGGGACTCACAAGTCCCGGCACAGGACGACCATAGTCCGGCTGGAATCCATAGAGCAGCGAGCCAGTGCGCACGGTGTGCAGCTCGCACTCGGGATGGAAGACCACGGCCCCCGAATTGCAACAGTGCGCATGAGGCAGCTGATAACCCTTGGCCGTCAGCGCATCCAGCACCGCCTTGAAATTTGCAAACTGCAGATCGGTAAAGGAGGTGTCCTCCCAGCCGGACGTGGCAAAATGCGTAAAGATTCCGTCGATTATCAGACGGTCGCAGGCGAGTATCTCTTCTGCCTCAGCCACGGCGGCTTCGAAATTCCTGGGGCTGTGGTTGACGATACCGAGACGGCTCATCCCCGAATCCACTTTAATATGCCCTTTGACGGTGACTCCCGACTGCCTGGCATAGCGGTCGAGTGCTCTGGCATATTCTCCGGATACCAACGCCGCGGTGAGGTCCAGGCTGTAGAGCTCAGGGGCAAGGTGCGGAGCCGTATAGCCCAAAATCAAAATGGGCTTTTTCACGCCATGCAGGCGCAGCTGCTCTGCCTCGTCAAAGCTGGCGACGGCAAAGGCGTAGATGCCGGGTTCGCTTTCCAAAATCGACGCTACGACCGGGGCCCCGTTTCCGTAGGCGTCTGCTTTGACAACTGCGATGAGTTCCGTTGTCTCTTTGAGTTTGGATCGTGCGATCTTGTAGTTGTTTCGGATCACATCGAGGTTGACTTCAAGCCAAGTTCTGCTCATTGCACGGTTTCTCACGCTTACCACCCTTTCCTTTTTAATCCCAGACAAATTACTTTTCTTAATTCAAACCTGTCTTTTTCAAAATTATATCACGGAAAGGTCTGCACTTCAAGCTTGAAAACGGAAGATTTTTAACAGGATCCTTTTCTGCCTGTTTGTCGCACGATCTGAAGAAAACAGACTTACCAGCGGGCGATCGGAAGCTCATATTCCGCGATTTCCCCATTTTTTAGAAAGATTCGGGGAACCCGGGCGTTGAGATTGCAGAAAAAGCCGGGGGGGAACACGCCGGCCTTTTGCGCAAGCTCCATCACGGAGATCTCCTCTCTGCCGTCGCGGCCGAACACCGTAACGATATCTCCCCGCTGCACCTCCGGAATATGGGTCACGTCGAGCATGGTCTGATCCATGCAGACCTTGCCCACAATGGGGGCGCGCTGCCCTCTGACCAGCATCTCACCGCAGTTGGAAAGCCCATAGGGCAATCCGTCGGCATATCCGATCGGAACCACGGCGATCCGCATCGGCTGCTTCACCTCAAAGGTGCAGTCGTACCCGATCCGGGCGCCGGGCGCGAGTTCCTTCACCTGGGCCACAAGGGTTTTAAGCTGAATAGGCTCCCGCAGGCCCTCGACCGGCCGGGCAGGATCCGGCTGGACCCCGTAGAGCAAAAAACCAAAGCGCACATAGCCCAGGTCGCATTCGGGATGGAAGACCACAGCGCCGGAATTACAGCAGTGCGCAACCGGCAGTGCAAGCCCCTGCCTGCGCAGCTCCTCCGTCACCTGCACAAAGTTTTGGAACTGGTAATCGTTGAAGCTTCCGTCCTCCCAGTTGGAGGCCGCAAAGTGGGTGAAGATGCCCCCGATCGCAAGCCCCTGCAGCTGAAAGAGCGCCGCGATCTCCGCAACTGCCCGCTCGACCGGGTGACCCAGAATGCCGAGGCGGCTCATCCCTGTATCCAGCTTGACATGGCAGCCGACCGTGACCCCTGCCCTGACGGCACAGTCGGAGAGCGCTCTTGCGTATTCCGAATCGGTCAGCGTGGCGGTCAGCTGCTGCTCGGCGAGCTCCGCCGCAAGCTCCGGCGGCGTGTAGCCCAAAATAAGGATCGGCTTTCGGATCCCTGCGCGGCGCAGGCGAACTCCCTCGTCGAAGCTGGCCACGCCAAAGGCACAGACCCCCTCCTGCTCCTCGAGCAGACGGGCGACCTGGGGCGCTCCGCAGCCGTATGCATCCGCCTTCACCACGGCGATCAGCCTGGTTTCTTTCTTCAGATGCTTCCTTGCGATTTCGTAATTGTTCAAAATCGCGTCAAGCTCGATTTCCATCCAGCTTCGGCGCTTGATTTCCCGCTCCATTTCGGTTCCCCCTCATTTTTGATCTTCGGATTATGCCCTCCGAAAGCACGGCTTCGGTTCCTCTTTTTGTGCCATGCATCCGCAAATCCTTTCGACGCATCGGTACTATCGTGGTTCATCATAGCATAGCCTGCCTTTTTTTACAATGCGCCGGAAGTTCGCTCTTGACAATTCTATGCAATGCCGTTAAAATACACCTATAGTTTTAGAAAAAGTTTGAGAATCATGCCCAAAGGCAATGACGGAGAAAGTAATCCGGTTTGCTGTGCACCAGAGAATGCGTGTCATCGGCTGAGAGCACGCTCTGCGCGTCTGCCGGACGAAGTTCCCTCCCGAGCCGTTCCGCTTAACCTCCCGCTTCCCCTGCGAAGCCGGACAAGTAGGCGGGAACGTCTGCCGCGTTAAGGCGCAATGAGATTTGTACGAGGGGTATCCCTGTGCAAAATTAGGGTGGTACCGCGAGCCTTGCTTCGCCCCTTTTGAGGGGAGCAGGCTTTTTTTATTGTCTGTTCTTCTCAACCCGGGGTACCCGCCCGTGACGTTTCACATTCCAAAACACTTTTCTTTTTGAGGTGATCAGTTATGAAGGGCAAGTTACAGGAGCTCAGAAACCGCGCGTTGGAAATCATCAACAATGCGGTGGATCTCTCTGCGCTGGAACAGGCGAGAGTGGATCTGCTGGGCAAAAAAAGCGAACTTTCCGGCGTTATGAAACAGATGGGAAAGCTCACGGCCGACGAGCGGCGTGAACTGGGACAGATGGCCAACGAGCTGCGCAGCGAACTTGAGCAGCAGCTTGAATCCAAGAAAGCGGCCGTTGCGGCCGCCGCTCTGGAACTCAAGCTGAAGAGTGAGCGGATCGATGTGACGGCGCCCGGCAAAAAGCTGCCCATGGGCAACCAGCATCCTCTGCACCTGGTTCTCGACGAAATCAAGGAGATCTTCGTCGGCATGGGATACGAGATCGTGGACGGTCCCGAGGTGGAATACGATCTCTACAACTTTGAGATGCTCAACATCCCGAGAGACCATCCCGCCCGCGACACCCAGGATACCTTCTATGTGACCGACAACATCCTGCTCCGCACCCAGACCTCGCCCATGCAGGTGCGCACCATGCTCAAGGGTAAGCTCCCCATCCGCGTGATCGTGCCGGGGCGCGTCTATCGTTCCGACGAGGTCGACGCCACCCACTCCCCCGTGTTTCATCAGATCGAGGGACTCGTGGTCGACAAGGGCGTCACCCTGGGAGACCTCAAGGCCACGCTCGAGGTGTTTGCCAAGCGGCTCTATGGCGACGACGCTGTCGTACGCTTCCATCCCAGCCACTTCCCCTTTACCGAGCCCTCCGCCGAGATGGACATCATGTGCTTCCACTGCCACGGCGAAGGCTGCCCGCTCTGTAAGGGCGAGGGCTGGATCGAGATCCTGGGCTGCGGCATGGTTCATCCCAAGGTGCTGGAAAACTGCGGCATCGACCCTGAAGTCTACAGCGGCTGGGCTCTGGGCATGGGGCTGGAGCGCGTTGTCATGAGAAAGTATCAGATCGACGACCTGCGCCTGTTCTATGAAAACGACCTGCGTTTCCTGACACAGTTTAATTAAAGGGAGGGCACACGGATATGTTACTTTCGAAAAAATGGCTTTCCGAATTCGTGGACGTGGATGTAACGCCGCGTGAATTTGCAAATACGATGGCCATGACCGGCTTCTGCGTCGGCGGCTATGAATGCGAAGGGGATGCGATTGACGGCGTTGTGGTCGGCAAGATCCTCAAGATCGAGCGCCATCCGACGATTTCTAAGTATTTTGTCTGTCAGGTCGACGTCGGAAACGGCGTAGTTTTGCAGCAGGTCACGGCGGCCACCAACCTCGTGGAGGGCGGATACTGCCCCGTCTGCCTGCCGGGCGGCCATGTGAAGGGCCAGCCCCCCATCGGCGACGCCGATTTCGACGGTGTGAAGAGCTCTGGCATGCTGTGCTCCCTGCCCGAACTCGGTCTGACCGAAAACGATTTCCCTTACGGCATTGAAAACGGCATTTTCTTCATCGAGGAGCCCTGCGAGGTCGGGCAGGATATTCGCCCCGTTCTGGGCCTGGACGACACCGTGTTCGACATGGAGATCACCGCCAACCGGCCCGACGGCCACTCTGTCATCGGCATGGCCCGCGAGGTCGCGGCAGCCTTCGGCAAGTCCTACAAAGGCCATGAGCCGATTGTGAAGGGCGGAGCCGGCAACATCGAAGAGATCCTCAAGGTCCGGGTCGACGCGCCTGACCTCTGCCCGCGCTATACCGCCAGGGCTGTGAAAAACGTGAAGATCGGTCCCTCTCCCAAGTGGCTGCGCGAGCGTATCCGCGCCGGCGGCATGCGCCCGATCAACAATATCGTCGATATCACAAACTACATCATGATGGAATACGGTCAGCCCATGCACGCCTTCGACATCCGGGAGCTGATCGGAAAAGGCGGCGGCGCCGAGATCGTTGTGCGTCAGGCGGGAGAGGACAAGACCTTTGTCACCCTCGACCATCAGGAGCGCACCCTCTCCCCCGAGATTCTCATGATCTGCAATGCGCACGAACCCGTGGGCCTCGCCGGAATCATGGGCGGCCTTCAGTCGGGCATCAAGGACGACACCACCACCGTGGTGTTTGAATCCGCCAACTTCTATGGCCCCGGCCTCCGCCGCAGCGGACGCAAGCTGGGTCTGCGCACCGATGCCCTTGCCCATTATGAGAAAGGGATCGACGCCCAGATGACCCTTGACGCCGTCAATCGCTGCTGCGAGCTCTGTGAGCTGCTCGGATGCGCCGAAACGCTGGACGGTGTGATCGATATCGACAACACCGGCTACAAGCAGCGCGTGATCACGCTCGACGCCGATCGGATCAACCAGCTCTGCGGGACCGAGATCCCCAAAGAGAAAATGGTGGAGATCCTGAAGAGCCTGCAGTTTGACGTGCGCGACGACGACGTCTATGTCCCCGCCTTCCGCGCCGATGTGGAGGGCATTGCCGACCTGGCGGAAGAGGTCATCCGTATCTACGGTCTTGACAAGGTTCCCGCCCAGCTTCACAAGGGCGGTACTCCTCAGGGCAAGTATTCCCCCGAGCAGAAGTTCGAACGCCAGCTCGTCTCGACGCTGCTGGGTTTCGGCTTCTTCGAGGCCATCACCTACACCTTTATCTCTCCCCGCTGGTACGACAAGATCCGTCTGAGCGAAACCTCTCCTCTGCGTCGCTCGGTCGTTATCTCGAACCCGCTTGGAGAAGATACCAGCATCATGCGCACCACCACTCTTCCCTCCATGCTGGAAACCCTCTCCAAGAACTACAATTTCCGCAACCCCTCTGCCCGGATCTATGAGCTCGGTAAAATCTTCATCCCGAACGACGATGTGGAAGTGCTCCCGGACGAGCGGGTCATCCTCACGCTGGGAACCTACCAGGCCGGCGATTTCTATGCGCTCAAGGGAGTGGTGGAGTCCCTTGTGCAGGCTTTGAATCTCGCCCCCGCCGTCTTCACCGCCTGCCGTGACAACCCCACCTTCCATCCCGGCCGCTGCGCCTCCATCTCGATCGGCGGAAAGTGGTCGGCGTGATCGGAGAGGCCCACCCCACCGTGGCCGCCAACTACGGGATCAACGAGCGGGTTTACCTTGCAACCCTCGATGTGGCCGATCTCTTCGCTGCCCGTCTGGCTGATCCGGTCTACAAGCCGCTTCCCCGCTTCCCCGCTCTGACGCGCGACGTCGCCCTGGTCTGCGACGACGAGCTCGAGGTCGGCGGAATCGAAGCGATCTTCCGCGAAGTCTTCGGTGAGCTTCTGGAGTCGATCACCCTGTTCGATGTTTACCGCGGCCCCAACCTGGAGGCGGGAAAAAAGAGCGTGGCCTACGCGCTTGTGCTGCGCGATCCCAACGCGACCCTCAACGACTCCCGCGTGGCCGATCTCATGAAGACCGCGCTCGACGCCCTGAAGGAAAAGCTGGGCTGCGTGCTCCGCTCTTAAACGCTCTTTTGAAGTGAGTTCCCCTTGGCCGCATCAGGACGGACCGCAGGGCACAAAACGCACGAAGCAAATATTTCCCAATTCTATAAAGAAGAGGCAGGTCGGCT
>JAFRSP010000051.1 GCA_017427525.1 Clostridia bacterium | reverse complement strand
TCAAGGAGATCTGCGATATCGTGAAGCCCACCTACGGGGTCATCACCTCGGTCGGCATTGCCCATCTTGAGACCTTCAAAACCACCGAAAACATCCGCAAGACCAAGTTTGAGCTCGCCGACGCCCTGCCGGAGCAGGGGCTTGCTTTTCTCAATTTCGACAGCGCGCCCATCGCCTCCTCCGGCTACAGCCGTCCCCACCTCTCCTATGGACTGACCCCTGGGCTCGACTGCTACAGCGACGAAATCTCGGTTGATGAGCGCGGAACCTCCTTCACCCTGCACTATCGTGATCTGCCTCCCCTGCGCCTCTCCACCCGCCTGCTGGGCCGCCACAACGTGCTCAACATCACCGGCGCGGCGGCCGTGGCCCTCACCATGGGTGTGCCGCCCACGGGCATCGTCGTGGCGCTGCGTCGGCTGAAGCCGGTGCCGCACCGTCTGGAGCTCAAAGGCGGAGGTCCCGCCCTTGTGATTGACGACGCTTACAATGCAAATCCCGAAGGGGCAGCCGAGGCCGTGCGTGTGCTGGGAGGCTTCACAGACCGTCTGCGCATTCTGGTCACGCCCGGCATGGTCGAGCTGGGAGAGTCCGAATATGCCGCCAACCGCGAGTTCGGCGAAGCGGCCGCCTCCTGCTGCGATGAGGTCGTGGCGGTGGGCCGTGTCAAAGACGCTCTGCTGGAGGGACTTCAGCGAGGAGGCTTTGATCCGGCGCATTTCCATGCCGTGAAAAACCTGCGCGAGGCGCTGGCCCTGCTGCCCTCTTTGCAAACCCGTCCGAGCGTGATTCTGCTCGAAAACGATCTCACCGACGACCTGGAATCCTGATCCCTCAAAGAATCGTTTGCACAGGTCGGCTCCCCCGCCGCCCGCCACCCATATTCCCTTAAAGGAGGCTTGTTTCCATGAAACTCTCTGTCGGCGTCTTCTTCGGCGGATGCTCCACCGAACATGAAATCTCCGTGATCTCTGCCGTGCAGGCCATGCACGCCATGGACAAGGAAAAATATGAGGTCACCCCCTTCTATACCACCAAGCAGGGGCTGCTCTACACCGGCGAGGCCCTGCTGCAGATCGAAAACTACCGCAACATCCCCGCCATGCTGGCAAACTGCACGCAGGTTGCCCTGCTGCGCCGCAGCGAAACCGAGGTGTGGGCCGTGCGTGCGCAGCCGAAGCGCTTCAGCAACAACGACATTGTGCGCATCGACCTGGCCTTTCCCATCGTGCACGGCACCAATACGGAAGACGGCTCGATTCAGGGCTTCTTCGAAACGCTGCGCCTCCCCTATGTCGGGTGTGACGTGGCCTCTTCGGCTCTCGGCATGGACAAGATGTCGGCCAAACAGGTGCTGGCCGCCGCCGGGCTGCCCGTGCTGCCCGGCTTCTGCTTCTATCACCGCGACTATCTGCTCGACGAGCAGAGCCACCTCGACAAAATCGAGCAGATCTGCTCCTATCCCGTGATCGTCAAGCCGGTCAACCTCGGCTCCAGCGTGGGCATCAAGGTGGCCTCCGACCGCGCGGCGCTGCGCGAGGCCATTGAATTCGCCGCCGGATTCGCCCCCCGCCTGCTGTGTGAACGGGCCGTGACCGCCCTGAGAGAAATCAACTGCGCCGTGCTGGGCGATGCGGAGGAGTGCATGCCTTCCCTCTGTGAAGAGCCGGTCACGGCGGGAGAGATCCTCTCCTATGCCGATAAATACATGGCCTCCGATGGTGCAGCGAAAGGCATGTCGGGCGCGCGCCGCCGTCTCCCCGCGGAGCTCTCCGAAGAGAAAACCGAGGAGATCCGCCGTCTTGCCGTCGCGGCCTTCCGCGCCATCGGCTGTTCCGGCGTGACCCGCGTGGACTTCCTGATCGACGAGGATGAAAACGACAAGGTCTATATCAACGAGCTCAACACCATTCCCGGTTCCCTCTCCTTCTACCTCTTTGCGCCGACCGGTCTGCCCTACGACGAGCTGCTCGATCGTCTGATCGAGCTGGCCTTCAAGCGCCAGCGCCAACGCGACAGTCTCACCTTCAGCTATGAGACCAACATTTTTGATACCAAGGCAACCGGGATGCTCAAAGGCGTCAAGGGCGTCAAGGGTGGAATCAAGGGGTAGCAAACGACGATTACCCTTTTTTCTTCCCTTCCACTTCTTTTTCCCCTGCTTTGCATCTTTTACAAAAAAGCCTGCCGTCTTTTCAGACGGCAGGCTTTTTCCTTTTTCCGTTGCGGACGCGACGCCGCGGACGCAGCTTCTCTTACAGGGCTTTTGCAAACGCTCTGACTTCGTTTTTCTTGGCCTCGGATTTGTTCTCTTCACCATGGGAGGTGAGGATGCCCGCAATCTCAATCCCCACATAAGCCATACAGGGCTTGAACTGCGCGACGGCGGCGTCGTACACTCCCGGAGAGCCGGAGGACAGAAGAAGCGCCGCCTTTTTTGCCCGGAGGGGCTTCCCGATGCAGTAGAGCCTCTGAATCGCGGCTTCCATCTGCGCTGTCATGGACCAATAGTAAATCGGAGACGCGAAAACGAGCATATCCGCCTCTTTATAGGCTGGTAAAACCTTTTCAAAATCGTCCTTCTGGATACAGGTTCCCTTGCCCTGGTTGTGGCAATACTCGCAGCCAAGGCAGCCCGCGATCTTCATATTGCCGACCTGATATACCTCCACCTCGTGCCCGGCTTCCTGCGCGCCCTCCCGAAAGGCTTCCACCATGGCGTAGGTGTTTTCTTTTCTCGGACTTCCATTCAAAACGGCGATTTTCATCTGCGATTCCTCCTCTTGTTTTCCATGCGGTGTTTTGGCGTTTCCGTACGTTTTCTTCTTGTTTTTTGACTCTTCCTTTATTTCTTCCGATTTCGTAAAGGAACCTCTTTCAGATCCCCTTACCGGTCATGTGCTCGATCTCGATCTCCACCACGCAGCAGTGTTTTGCCTGCATCTCGATCTCCTTGCGGCCGCGCTCATAAAACTCCGGCGTGCGCTGGCGGTTCAAAAGGTCCAGCACCTCCAGCTTCTTTCCCTCGTCTTCCACAATGCGGGCCTTGCCGTAGACGATCACCGAGCCGAAGTGGCAGGTGTAGTCCTGGTTTCTCCCCAGGGCGGCCTCCTGCTCTGCGCTCAGCATATAACTCTCTCTGCCCTCTTGGTCCTTGGCCGCCACCGTCATGCAGATTCTGGGGTCTTTTTTGATACATTCGAGCTTGAGCCCCCTGAGTGCAGAGTGGAACCAGATGTGCTCTCTGTCGCAGGTCTCATCGTAGATATAATCCACCGGCACCACGTAGGGATATCCGTTCTCCCCGTTGATGCCCAGCATTCCCGCCCAGTGGCGGCGGGTCCCCTCTTCCAGCAGGGCACGGCACCACTCCGCCGGCTTCTCCTTGTCGGCGCGTCGCATTTTTCGAAACTCCTGCATATCTGACACTCCCTTTCGATCGTTTTATTCCCACCGGGATGGCCCGCGCCAAACTATTTCAGCAGCCGGATCAGCTCCAGATCCTCGGGTTTGATGCGAACTCCCGCCTTCGCGATCTCCCCATCCGGAAAGGTCACGGAAACCCGCACCTCGGTGCCCACGGGGATCTCCCTGTGGGCGAGGGTCTTGATCAAGGCGGGCGCTTGGGGATGGCGCCTCTGAAATGCGCTCCATGCCTGCCCGATTTTCAACAGCGTGTTCAGTTCCATTGTGCTTCCCCTTCAAAAGGTATTTCTCTGCCGCGGCATGCGGCCATTCTCTGCAAAACTTCGGGAAGGTCGTCCCTTTATGATTGCCGCTACCCCTCGTAGCAGAAAACGGCGATCACCTCTTCCCCATTCTTGTTTTTGACAAGAAGGAGATCGGCCAGGGATACGTTCTCCCCGTCGGCGCTCGACTTTCGGATGTCGGTGAGGTCGCCCACCGAAACCGCGGCCTCCTCCTCCGGCATGAGCAGCCCATCGGGCCCCGCTTCTTCGGGAAGTCCGTCGACCAAATAGACCGCGGCGGAGGCGTTCAGGAAATAGATCTCGCTGTTTTCCAGCAGGTTCTCCCCCGGTATGAGTCGGCCGTCCTCCAGCGTGAAATCCTGCGAAACGGCGATGCCGCGGTTTCCTGGCAGGGCGGTCACCAGTCCGCGCACCAGGCGCGGCGTCTGCTCTGCTTCTGCGGAGATGCGCGCGATCTGATCTGCCGCGCCGTCCTCTCCGATATGCAGACGCAGATATGCCGATCCCCTCAAGAGCAGCTCCTGATCTGTCTCGGGAGGCGTTGCAAACTGGGGTTTCCCCTGCGATACGGCAGCGGTCAGCAAAGTCATCTCCCGTCCCGCTGCAACCATCCGGATCAGATACCGGTGCCTGCCGCCGGTCCCTACCAGCGAAGCATCCCGCAGCAGCCCGTAAACCGTTCCTTTCCACGCAGGATTGCCGGGCGCCGCAAGCAGCATAGCCGAGATCTCACCCTCCTTTTCGACGCAGGAGAGCACCCTGCAGGTGGAAACGCCGCTGCCCCCGTTGATCATGGGAAGGCAGCTTCGGTCTACCGCGGCATAGCCGAGATCGGCCCCCTCCACCCCCATCCGAAGAAAGATCACGGTTTTTTCGGTCACCCGCGCAGAGAGGGTCGGAGCCTCGGGGTCGCCGAGCTTTAGTTCGTAAGTGATGTTGCTGAGCTGCGTGGCAAGCGAAGCGGCGTCAAGGCCTCCCTCCGCCTGCTCTGCCGGCATCAGCGACAGGAGCGTATCTCCCTCTCTGCTGCAGACAAAGAGCTTTCCAGCAGCCTGCTCGGGCAGCATGATTCCCGCCGCCGGACGCAGCGCCACTGTCGTTCCATCGGCCAACATCAGGCGCAGTCTGCCGTTTTCCTCGCCTAAGACCAGCGCCGGTTCCTGCGCCTCCTTTTGCCGCTCCAGCACCTGCAGACAGCGCCAGACAATGCGGGCGATGCTGCCGCGAGTCGCTTCGTTCTCGTCGTCGGGAAGAAGCTCAAGCTCTGCTGCACGGCGCAGATACCCCTCGGGGAAGGTAAGATCGTTTTGCGCCAGCCCGGTCGAGGTCAGCAGCATCTTGAGCGCTTCCGCCCTTGAGACAGGATCTATCGGCCAAAACAGCCCGTCGTCCCTCCCGTTTACCGCGCCGACGCGGCGCGCCCACGCAATCGCGGGGGCCGACCAACGCTCTGCCTCCACGTCGTCAAAGGGAGCAAGCGAAACTTCTCCCTGTTTCCCATCCAACAGGCGAAACAGAATCTGGGCAAACTCCTCCCTCGTGAAGGGGTCGTCCGGGTGAAAACCCCCGTCGGGATAGCCGGTCACTACGCCCTCACGGGTGAGCGCCTCCACGGCCTGCCCCTCCTCGCTGTCCGGCGCAACGTCATAATATCCCCCGGCCAATACGGGGCCGGCCGCAAGCGCCATCACAAGCAGCGCGATCATCCATGGTTTCTTTCGTCTGTTCATATGCCGTTTCTCTCCTTCCGTCTTCGGCGGATCCCTGTCCGTCGGAAAGTTATTCGGAAAACCTCGTCAGTTCAGGGTGCTCAGCCCCGTCACCAGCGGGTACTTTTTTGAAATATCGAGAGTGATGCGGCGCACGCCCGTTTCACTGGTTTCACCAGTCTCCACGTCGTCTTCAAAACAATCCACCGTCAGGGTGACAAGGTCGCCCTCCCGCTCACAGCTGCGCACCACGGCATAGCCCTCCACGTCGGCTCCATAGGAGGGGGCGCTGTAGCGGGAGGTCAGCACGTCGAACTTGAAGTCGCCAAAGCGCTCGATCGAGCGGTGATTCAGGCTGCCTTCAAAGCCGAGCTCCTCCCGCACGACCCGCTCCACCGACTCCGCCGTGATATACACGCGGTCTTCGCTTGCCGTGGCGCCGCCTGAAAAGTCGGAATTTTTCAGGCTCTCCCAAATGCCAAAGAGGATCATGCTCTCCTCCGGCACCGTATTGATCGTTTCAAAATCGGGGAATTCCAGCGATACCAGCGAGGCCACCGTTCCCGCATAGAGCGTGTCGCCCTGCGACAGCTCGGTATAGTCCACCTTTTGTCCGGTAAACATCTGGGCCACACGCTCGGTCGTGGCCTCCGGCTGCGTCTGCTGCCCCTGCTGAGTCGTCTCAGGCTGTTCCGGCGGAGTCAAGAGGCTTTTCCAGGCCGCCCGCAACATAAAAACGGCGGCAACTGCGATGAAGATCCAGGTGCACAGACCGATCAGCAGCGTTTTGAGGGTTTCTTTTCTCGACTGCGCGGGATTTTGATTTTTCATAGTCGTTTTCTCCTGTCATATAAAACAAGACAAGGCGGGGAACGCCCGCCTTGTATTCTTTCCTGCCATGCGCACGATCTCCCTCTTTCTTTCTTGAGACGAGAGGAAAGGGACAAGGTTCCTCTTCAGGATGGCAAAGCCTCGCGCTTCAAAAAAGGATCCGAGGTGAAGACCCTGTTAAATCTCAATGGGGAAGTTGAGTTTGAGCGTCGACAAAATGATGGCCGTCGAGGTTTTCGAAACGCCCACGGCCGCCTTGATCCTGGCCAAAAGCTGCTCCAGCGTGGAGGTGGAGGAGGTGATGATCTTCAAATGATAGTCATATTCTCCTGTGACCGAGTAGCACTCCAGCACATCGGGCTCGGCGGTAACCAGTTCCCGAAAAGCCGTGGCAACCGCAAGGTCCGGATTGTTCATGGCAACCAGCATGATGGCCATGACCTCTTTGCCCATCTTGGCGTTGTTCAAAATCGCAGTATAGCGGTCAATGATCCCTGCATTTTCCAGCTTGCGCAGGCGCTCGCTGACCGCCGGGACTGACATGCCGATCTTTTCCGCGATATCCGAAGCCGTTGTTCTTGCGTTGATTTGGAGCAGCTTAATTATTTTTGTATCCACAGCATCAATTTTTTTAACTTTTTCCGCCATAACTCTTTCTTTCCTCCTAACAGAATCAGGCTGCGGTATACACTTGCAGCGCATTTCCTTCGCGCATACATGAGAAAACCGAACTCGCCCTTCGTCAAAATTCAGTTCTATTATAGTAAAAGGATTTCAAAGTTTCAATACTTTTTCAAAGATTCTTGGCGAACGCCTAATTTTTTCAGATGCATCGGTCTTTTGCACGGCTCTTTTCCCTTCCTTTCTCCTCCTTCCTTTTCTTTCCTTCCCCTTCCCCTCTTTTTTGCATATTCGCTCTGCTTTGGGGCATTCTGACAAACAGGAACCAAACACTCAAATCGGAAAGAGGATGTCTATGCAGGAATTTCTTTTGGGGCTGGGCGGAGCAAACGCTGCCGATGACCCGAACGGCGACAGCAAAACCTCCAAAAATGCGCTTGCCTCCATCGAAGACTACGGCTCCATCACGCTGCGCGGACGGCGCGGCACCATTCACATTATTACCATCGTTGGCCAGATCGAGGGCCACACGGTGCAGGACGCTTCCACCAAGACCACCAAATATGAGCACATCATCCCCCAACTCGCCGCCATCGAGGAATCGCCCCGTATCGACGGGCTTCTTATTCTGCTCAACACGGTGGGCGGCGATGTGGAGGCCGGCCTCGCCATCGCCGAGGTGATTGCCTCCATGACCAAGCCCACCGTTTCGCTGGTGCTGGGCGGCGGACACTCCATCGGCGTTCCCCTTACGGTTTCTGCAAGGCGTTCCTTCATCGTCCCCTCCGCCACCATGACGGTACACCCTGTCCGCTACAACGGCACCATCATCTCCGCTCCCCAGACCTATCGTTATCTCGACCGGATCGAGGAGCGCATTGTGGGCTTTGTGAGCCGCAACTCCAAGATTTCGCGGGAGCGCTACCTCCAGCTCATGAAAAATGTGGGGGAGTTGGCCACCGATATCGGCTGCATCCTCAACGGAGAGGAGGCGGTGGCCGAAGGGCTGGTCTCTTCCCTCGGCGGCATTGCCGACGCCTATTCGGCCCTCTATGAGATGATCGGGCAGGATCGCGCGGCTCGAGGAGAAGCGAATGCGCCGGAGGCGGGAACCGAAGCCCCCTGAGCGGCGCCGTCTCCGAAAATAAAGGCTGCCGCCGCCGCAATCTGCGGCAGCGGCAGCCTTTTAAACGATTTCAGGCGCCGACGGGGCAAGTGATTCTTAAGAGGCGATCAGCCGAGAAAATCGCTGGCAACCTGCACGGTGGCAGCCGCTCCGATCGCCAGAGCGTTTTCATCCATATCAAACTTGACATTGTGATGGGGAGCGCCGCTTCCCAGCTCTTTGTTGCGGATTCCCACAAAGGCGAGCACGCCGGGCGCCACCGTCTGATAAACGCCGAAGGATTCCGATGCCATCCAGGCAGGTTCCTCCTTCACGGTGCCGGGGCACACCTTTTCCACCGCCGCGGCTGCAAGCTTTGCGAGCTCGGGGTCGTTGGACACCGGGAACATGCTCTTTGGCATGCTGACATACTCGGGCGTGCAGTCGTTGGCCGCGCAAAGCGCATCGGTGATGGCTCGCATCTTACCGACGATCTTTTCATAATTCTCCACCGAGAAATAGCGGATCCCGCCGCGAATGGTGCAGGTGTCGGGGATGATATTCCAAGTGTCTCCCCCCTGAATGCAGCTCACCGTGACCACGCCCGCCTCGTCGGGGGCGATCTGCAGCGGCACAATGGTTTGGAATTTCGAGATGATCTCGGCCGCCGTCACGACCGGGTTGATCGACTGATCGGGCCGCGAGCCGTGTCCGCCGCGTCCAACGATCCGAATCTCAAAGGAGCCGGCACCCGACATTCTCGGGCCGCCCTGCACCGACACGGTGCCCACATCCATCATGGCATAGAGATGGATGCCCCAGATCCCATCGATCTTCTGGTCGATGAGATACTGCTTGATCAGACTGGAGGTCGAGGTCCCCGGCATTTCCTCGCTCGACTCGAAAACAAAGATGATCCTTCCGTTCAGCTTATCCTTGTTCGCCGCCAGGATCCGTGCCGCCGCCAGCAGCATCGCCGCATGCCCGTCGTGCCCACAGGCATGACAGACTCCGCTGACTTTGGAGACGCAAACCTTTTTCCCCACCAGATTGTTCTCATCCTCCGGCATCGAAAGCGCATCGATATCGGCGCGCAGGGCCAGCGTTTTGCCCGGACGGCCGGTGTCCAGCACATAGACGGCGCCCACCTTTTCCTTGAGCCAGGTTGGCTCCATGCCGAGCTTCTTCATCTCTCCTGCGATAAATGCGGCTGTTTGAACCTCGGCGCCCGAGGGCTCGGGATTTTCATGCAGCATGCGCCGCTCGGCAATCAGCTGCTCCTTCAGGCCTTCCACGGCTTCCTGAATGGTTTTGGTATCCAGCATAGCTTCTCCTCCTTTTCTCACGGCAGCGCAGCCTGCTGCAAAGGAGTTCCGGTGCAGGCTGCGGCCGCCTTTCCCATGGAATACGGGTATGGCGGGTTTTCACTTATTCCTCTATATCATACTATATCCCCCGATCCGGCGCAAGACCGGCGGAGCGTGCTTTTTGCCGACTCTCTCCTTTGCATAACCGACCTGCCTCTTGTCCATACTAATCCCATCAATCCCACGCGGTTTGCTTTGGAGGAACATCCATGAACATGAACATGAACAAAGAAGCCTATCTCGCCTATGTGAAACAGGTCACGCCTGCATCTCCACTGGGGAAAGACCTGTTCTTTTCCTTTCTGGTGGGGGGAGCCATCTGCACGGTGGGACAGCTTTTTTCCCACTTCTACCTCTCCATGAATCTGGGACGCGACGCGGCCTCCACCGCCACCTCGATCACCATGATCTTTTTGGGAGCGGCGTTGACCGCCCTCAACCTCTATGACGATCTTGCCAAGGTGGGCGGCGCCGGCACCATCATCCCCATCACCGGCTTTGCCAATTCGATCGTCTCTCCCGCCATGGAGTTCAAGAGCGAGGGACTGGTTTTGGGGCTGGCTGCCAAGATGTTTGTGGTTGCCGGTCCGGTTTTGGTCTACGGGATCCTGACCTCCTCGATCTATGGACTGGTTTTGCTGCTGATGCAGCGTCTTTAAGGAGGGTCGCCGATGCTCAAACGAACAGGAAGCGTGACTTTGCTGGAGGAGGGCCCTCTTGTACTGGGGAGTTCCGCTGTCGGCGGAAAAAAAGAGGCCGAAGGTCCTCTCGGCGGCTGTTTTGACTTTCTCTATTCCGATCCCCGCGCCGGGCAAAAGAGCTGGGAGAAGGCCGAAACCGCCATGCAGGACAAGGCCGTCTCTCTGGCTCTCAAAAAATCAGGGCTCTCCGCCTCCGAGGTCGATCTGCTGCTCAACGGAGACCTCGTCAACCAGTGTACCCCCTCCTGCTACACGGCCAGCAAGCTGGGCATTCCCCTGGCAGGCCTCTTTGGGGCCTGCTCCACGGCCGCCGAAAGCCTGGGACTGGGGGCGCTGCTGGTGGAGAGCGGCGCGCTACGCACGGCGCTCTGCGTCACCTCCTCCCACTTCTGCACGGCCGAACGCCAGTTTCGTACCCCGCTCGCTTATGGCGCACAGCGCGCCCCTTCCGCCCAGTGGACGGTCACCGGCGCCGGCGCCTTTGTGCTGGGACAAGGCGGCGGTCGCGGCGTACGGCTGCGAGCTGTCTGCTTCGGCCGGCCGATCGACATGGGTGTGACCGACGCTTCCAATATGGGAGCCGCCATGGCGCCTGCCGCCTGCGATACCTTCTCTCGCTTTTTTACCGATTCCAGCCGGTCCCCCTCCGACTTTGATCTCATCCTGACGGGCGATCTCGGACAGATCGGACACCGGATCGTTTCCGAACGCATGGAGCAACTCGGGCTCCCATTGGGAGACCGCTACAACGACTGCGGCCTAATGGTCTATGACCTGCAAAGGCAGGACATGCATGCCGGCGGCTCGGGCTGCGGCTGCTCCGCCGTGGTGCTCGCTGGCGACGTGCTCTCTCGTATGAGGGCGGGAACGTTCAAAAACGTCCTTCTGGCCGGCACCGGCGCTCTTATGAGTCCCATGTCGCTCCAACAGGGGGACTCGATCGTCGGCGTCGCCCATCTGGTCTGGCTCTCCTGCGAATGAGCGTCACCGCGTTTCGCAGAAAGGCCGACTGACCTTCCCGCTTTTATCATTCGCCGCTATCCTCGGCGGCTTCGGAGGTTTTCTTATGTTCCTTCATGAACTGCTTCCCGCCTTTCTCACAGGCGGTCTCATCTGCGCCCTTGCCCAGATCCTGATCGACAAAACCAACCTCACTCCCGCAAGAGTGGTGGTGCTCTTTGTGTCGCTGGGCGTAGCGCTGACGGCACTCGGTCTCTACGACGCCGTCGTCGACTTCGGCGGCGCAGGCGCCACCGTGCCCATTGTCGGCTTTGGTTACGCGCTGGCAAAGGGCGTGGAAAAGGGAGTTTCCCTTTATGGCCCGACAGGGATCCTGAGCGGCGGGGTTGCGGCCACGGCGGCAGGGATCGCTGCGGCCGTGGTCTTTGGCTGGCTGGCCGCCGTTCTTTCAACGCCGACTGCAAAATAAAGCGCTCTGCGCCCCTGTGTTCCAGCAGGAACAACAAGGCGGGGTGGCCATGCTGTGGCCATCCCGCCTGCTTTTGATCTTTTGCCCTATCGTGCCGATCCCGGAGAGGGCGCTCCCTTTGCCGAAAGCTGCTGCTGCGCCGCCTCCTCACGGGGGTCGATCACAACGATCCGCCGCCGCAGCCGCCTGGCATGCCGAACCGTATAGGCCGTTCCTCCCCCCTGTTCCCCATCATACACGGCAAGGAGGGTGGCGGCGCGCTCCACCAGATATCGATTGCGCTCCTGCATACAGCCCCGGAAATAGGCCCCGTTTAAGTAGAAAGCCTCGTCAGCCTGTGCGAGAATAGAGCGGTAGACCTCCCTGTCTTCCTCTTCCCAGGAAAGCTCCTGATCGTAACAGGGCAGCACGCAGTGTAGCTTCACATCCCGCTTGGCACGGCGCAGCTCAAGCACCTTTTGCGCAAACCACAGGTCGGCGCCGAGCGCCATGCCCGTGTAGTAGTGACGGATCCCCTCCTCATAGTAGAGGCGGTTCACCTCCTGCCCGATTCGCTCAAGCAGCCTTTGTTTTTGTCCTCCCTGCGCCACAGCGCCAAGCCTCGACGGCCGATGCCCTGTAAAGGCGCATGCCAAGCGCTCTTCCACCTGCTCTACCAAAGCAAGCCCTCCTTTTGTCGGCACAGGCGCCGGGCCTACAGAAGCACGACCGTGATGCCGTTGTTGTGCCGATTGAGGTCGCTGTCTCGCGAGAGTTCCCGACAGGCGGCCAGCAATTTCTGCGTGTCCTGGTCGAAGATCTCAAATCGCTCTCCCGGAACAAACAGCCGGATCTCCTTCTTGTTGCGCAGCCGCATCAGGTACTTTTGCAGCTCCACGCGGATCCGCCCGCCCGTGCCGGAGGAACCGTAGCCATGGATGAATTTGATGGCCGTTACCCCCGTTCTGCGGGCGTTCTTGATCTCGAAGGTGGCACGCCGGATGGCGGCGTCGACCAGCGGCATTCCCTCTTCGAGATTGACGATCTTAACCACGGTTATTTCTTGGGATAGAAGAGGAAGCGCTCGTGCGTCCCCTCTCCGATTTTTACGCCTTTGTCATTTGTCACCACCACCGAGAAGGTCAGTCTGCGGCGGTCGACCTCGATGAGCTCGGCCTCGCAGGTGATGCTCTGCCCCTCCACCGTGGGGGCCAAATGCCGGATATTTACCGCTGTTCCCACAGTTGTGACGCCCTGTTCCAGCGCCGGCGCAACCGCTCTCGCACAGGCCCCTTCCATCACTGCGATCATCGAAGGGGTCGAAAGCACCCCCGGCGCATTCGGATCGATGTGCTTGGTGCAAAGCTCGGCTGTGACCAGCTGTTCCACCGTTTTTTTCATCCCAACGGAAATTTCCATGGCGTTTTTCTCTCCTTTCGGTTTGCTGCGCCGCGCCCGACGGCACAGCATCTTGATCTTGCCGCCGGCCGAACGGGAACCTTTTTCAAAAACTCCCCGTTCCCCTATGCGGTCTCTATTCCGCAAAGCAGACCGCCGTTTCCAGCGCGATCTTCATCATATCAGAGAAACTGCTCTGCCGCTCCTCCGGCGTGCATTTCCCAACCGACGTGTTCCCGCTCAGCAGGTCGCTGACCGTCATCATGGCAAGCGCACGGCAGCCGTAACGGGCAGCCAGCGTATAGAGCGCCGCCGATTCCATTTCTGCCCCCAAAACCCCGTGCGCCGCCAGGATATTGTGCGCATCCGGAGAGGTCTGGTAAAACACGTCGGAGCAGAAAACCGGCCCCACGTGAGGCGAAATCCCCAGTTCCTCCGCCTTTTCCACGGCGGTGCGCAGCAGCTCGAAGTTTGCGGTAGGCGCATAGTGGATCCCCTTGAAATCGGGCTCAAACATGGCGCTGTCGGTCGAGGCCGACATGGCGATCACCACATCTTTGAGCTTCAGCGGGGCAAAGCCGCCGCAGGAGCCGATGCGAATGATATTCTTCACGTCATATTCGGTCATGAGCTCAGTGACATAGATGGCGATTGAGGGCATTCCCATGCCGTGTCCCATCACCGAGAGACGCTCTCCCCGATAGAAGCCGGTAAATCCCAGCATTCCGCGAACCTCGTTGAAGCAAACGGGATGTTCAAGGTAGGTCTCGGCGATGTATTTCGCACGCAGAGGGTCTCCGGACATGATCACGGTTGAGGCAATCTCTCCCTTTCTGGCACTGTTGTGGGGCGTCATACGGTTTCCTCCTTTTCGTGTTTGTTGTTTGGCGGAACTCACCGGCAGGCAGGGCGCTTTCCGCTCCCGTTTTCAGAAGAGCCTGGAGAGGAAGCTCTCGGCTTCATAGCGCTGCTCCAGCCCAAAATACTCCGCCAGCGTGGCGGCCACGGCCGAATAGGTCGGCATGGTGCCGAGCGGCACGCCGCCCGCCATCTGCTGCGACCACACAAGCAGCGGCACATATTCGCGCGAGTGATCCGGCGACGACGTGGTGGGGTCGCAGCCATGGTCGGCTGTGATGATCAGCAGATCGCCCTCTCTGAACTTTTTAAAAAAGCGGGGCAACGATTCGTCGAATTCCGTCAGCGCGGCGGCATATCCTTCCGCATTGTTGCGGTGGCCGTATTGTGTGTCAAAGTCGACCAGATTGACAAAAAGAAGCCCCTCCTCCATCCGGTCCAGGAAGGCAAGCGCCGCTTCAATACAGGCGGGGTTTCCGGCCGCATGATCCGACTCGGTCAGCCCGCGTCCCGCGAAGAGGTCTTCGATTTTCCCGACGCCGCACACCGGTACGCCGGCCGCCTTCAGGTGGTCCAGCACCGTTTCCCCTGTCGGCGGGAGAGAGAAATCGCGGCGGTTTCCGGTGCGGGTAAACTTGCCGTCCTTCCCCACGAAGGGGCGGGCGATCACTCTTCCCACGCCGTAGACTCCCTGGAGCAGCTCCCGCGCCATTCTGCAATACTCATAGAGCTGGCTGGGCGGCACGATCTCCTCATGGGCCGCGATTTGAAACACACTGTCTGCCGAGGTGTAGACGATCAAATCTCCGGTTTCGATATGCTGCTGTCCCAGCTCTTCCAAAATCACGGTACCGCTCGAGGCCTTGTTTCCCAGTACCCCGCGCCCCGTCTTCTCACAGAAGGCACGGATGATCTCCTCCGGAAATCCGTCCGGAAAAACGGGGAAAGGGGTCTCCAGATGCAGGCCCGCGATCTCCCAATGGCCGGTGGTGGAGTCCTTCCCCGCCGAACGCTCGGCCATGCGTCCATAGCAACCGGACGGTTTCTCGACACAGGGGAGCGCATCGACCCCTTCGATGCAGCCAAGTCCCAGCGCCGCCATATTCGGCAGCCTGAGCTCAGGGTTTGCCTCCAAAACATGATTCAACGTGTTGCTGCCAACATCGCCGTATTGCGCGGCGTCGGGCAGTTCGCCAACGCCGACAGAATCGAGCACGATCAGGATCGCTCGTTTTTTCACAGCAATACCTCCTTTGATCCGATGGTTCAAGCGGAAAGCAGGTTGTCTTCTGCTTTCACAGAGAGCGTCTTTCTCACGCCTTATTCCCGGGATGCGCTTTCGCTACGGTCTCCTCCCTGCTCTTGGTTTCCTCTTTCCGCAAGAAAGCTCCCATCAGCATGAGCAGCGCTGCCGCCGCAACTCCCACAAAAAGCGGATCAAACGCCGGGTTCCACACCAGCTTAACCACCAGCACGGTGAGCGGCCCGCCGGCCAGCGCCGCCAGTGCAAAGCGACGGTCGATCTTGCCTTTTGCAAAGAGCGCTCCGCAGAGCGGCAGAAAGATCATGGCCCCGCGCAGTGCCATAGACATGAAGCTCCAGTTCAAAATAGCAGCCGAAAGGCGTTCTCCCGTGAAAAACAGCGACAGAGCCAGAACAGCCGCAATCGAACAGCGGGTGACAAACAGCGTGTTTCGATCGGAGGGATTTTTGGCCATGCGGCAATAGAGATCCTGCGACACGATGGTTCCGATTCCGAGCGCGAGCCCCGCTCCTGCCACCAAAACGGTGATCAGCAGGGTCGCCAGCACCACGCCGCCCAAAAGGCCCGGCATGAACTCCAGCACGAAGCGCGGGAATGCCTGTGCCGAAGCGATTTCGGGCGGCGGATCCGCATGGCCATTCCCACCAGCGCCGCCCCCACCCCAATGGGTGGGATGAGCAGCGCCGACCAAAGCGCGCCGGAAAGCGCCGTGCGGTCGCTGCGGCCAGCCAGCACGCTCTGCGCATAGGTCTGTGTGGAAAGCACCCCCAAAACCAGGGAGAGCCCCGCGCCGCCGTCGATCCCGACGCCGCGGCCAAAGAGACTGAAGGCGCCGGGAAGCGCCGCCGACATGGCCGACAGTCCGCCGACCTGGCGGATGGCTAACAGTCCTCCCAGCGCCGCGGCCGCATAGAGCAGCACCGACTTAATGGCGCCCACAAGGCCGGCGCCCCAAACGCCGCCAAACAGCACATAGCACATCATCAGCCCCACGCTGATCAGTGCACAGACAAAGGGCGAAAAGGGCAGCAGCGTGCCCATCAGAGCCATGGCCGAGAGCACCTGCGCCACGATCGAGAGCATGGTGCCGATGATGCCGAGCAGCGAGGCCGTGAGCCCTGCCGCGGGGCCGTATTCGGCCGCCACCATCTGCTGCAGGGTCTTACAGCCGCTGCGGCGAAAGGGCTTGACGAAAAAGAGCCCCAGAATCAGGCACCCGATTCCGGCTCCAAGGGTGAACCAAAGCGCCGAAAAACCGTGGGTAAAGGCGAGCTGCGCCGTACCGATGGTTGAAGCGCCTCCCACCAGCGTGCCCATCAGAGAACCGATCACTATGCCGACAGAAGCCCCGCCTCCGGTGGAGAAATCCTCCGCCGAGGACACCTTTTTCCCGGAGCGCACCCCCACCGCGGTGATGACAAGCAGAGTGGCAACCAGCCCGATCAGGTGCGATGCCGTCAGCTGATGCATATCGGAAGGGGCCTCCTTTCTTAGACAAAACATCCGGCAGGCAGGGGCCTTTGCCCCTGCGCAGCCTCATTTTGTTCCCCGATCTGTTGCCCCTATTATACCCTTTTTCCCCCATTCTTGGCAACTCCCAGCTGCGAATTTTCAAAGCAGGGCGCACCCGTGCTCTCCCACGGCAGCGGCAGCGAAAAACGCAGGCGGGCTGCAGCCCCCGTCCTAACCAGGAAAAACAGATCGGTTCGGGCAGCTCCGCGCCATCCCGGCAGGCAGAGGGTCTCCGTCGAAATCGATCCGCTCGAAAAAGAGGAAAAAGGAGGCCTCCCCAAAGGGGGAAGCCTCCTCAAACAAGCTCCGGAAAGACAGCGCCGAAGGGCAGGGCGTTCCTCCTCCTTCTCAAAGGTCACTGTCTTCGTCAAACTCCTCCTGCGAATCGAGAAACCGCGTGTCCATCCCAAGCTCCGCAATGCTGCTCTTCAGCAGTTCCCTGTCGAACTGCAGTGCATCGCACACCTGATTGTTGATGGCCGCAAAGGAGTGTGGATTCCGCACAACCGGCATGTCGATGGGGCTCTTTCCCTCAATCAGCAGCTCTTCCACCAGCCGCATGAAGAGAAGATCGCTGTCCTTGTAGTAGCTGCCGAGCCCCATGAATGCGCCGTTGATGGTAAAGGCGTGAGAGCCCGTAAACTGTGGGATCCCCGCTTTTGTGAAGACCGGAGAGATTTCCAGCTCGGCGCTCATGATCGTGTTATCGGTCGGCGTCAGCACGGCCTGCACGCCCTTCGCGATCAGCTCCTCTGCCGCAGCCTTCACCTGCTCCTTTCGCGCCGGAGTCGCCTCCACCCATTCCACGCCAGCGGCGGTCAGGAAGGCCTTCGCCTCCTCGATCGGCATCTTCGAGGAGAATTCCTCTTTGTTGTAGAGCAGGCCTGCTTTTTTGATATCCGGCATGACCGAGCGCATCACCCCGGCAAGCTCGGCCCCGTCTAAGGAATCCGAAGTGCCCGTGACATACAGGCCGGGACGCTCCATGGAATCCACCACCTTTGCGCTAATCGGGTCGGAAACCGCCCGAAACAGCATGCGGATTTTCTTTTCTTCCAAAATGCTCTTCATTGCAACGGTAGGCGGAGTGGCAATGCTGATCACCAGATCCACCTTCTCATCGGCCAGCTTCCGGCCGATCTGCTTCATCCGCTCGGTATCCGCCTGCCCGTCGAAGACAAGCCCCGCATAGTCCAGCCGGATCCCGTGCTTTTCCGACAGCTGATCCAGCCCTGTTTTGATGCCGGCCTCAATTCGGTTCAAAGACGCATGATCGGTATATTTCACAACGCCGATTCGATAGACCTTCTTGCCCATATACTCCCTCTTCTCTCTCGGATTCCTGCCTGAACAGTTATCCGAATTTTACCATGAAACCATCTCTCGTTCAAGGCCTTTTTGAAGCCGGAGTCGCAAAAGGCGCAAGGAGCGTGCTCTGCGGCCCCGGGCCCTATATTTCCGCCGAAAAGGAATAGAAAAAGAAAACAGGGCCATCGGCCGATCCGACGGCTTCTGCCGCCGCGCGACCGCATGGCCATGCCTTGTTCTGGTGCCGGAGACCGGGATCGAACCGGCACGGGTGTCACCACCCACGGGATTTTAAGTCCCGGGCGTCTGCCAATTTCGCCACTCCGGCAGGGTAAAATCATGAGGCGGCCCCTGCCGCACTTCTCGCCGTATTTGCCTATTTATTGTATCAATTGCAATATGAGAAGTCAAGAGAGGGGGCTCCGCCCGCCTCTTCCGCGGCATTTTTCGCGCTCTTCCCACCCTTTCTTCGGAATTCTCGCGATGCTTCCCCCTCCTTTTTGCTTTCTGCAACTCTCTTCCCGTCCCCTTTTCAAGGCACTTCGGGGGCTCTTCTCCTTTTCTCGTCCGGACTTCTTTCTCTGTCCAAAATCCCTTTTTCCCAAAAAAGGGGAGGGCGCATCCGCGCCCTCCCCTAAGAAAAATCCATCGCCAAATCAGTTCTTGCTTTTGATTTCTTCTCCGCGCATCGCCTCACGGCCCCACGCCGGTTCCGTCAAACACAGGGATCTCTTCCTCCCCTGCGGCGGAACGCTCTTGAAAGTATCCCTTCAAATTCAGCCGCAGGGCGGCCTGCGCCACGCGGTCATATTCAAAGGCGGTCAGCCGACGGTTCAGATCGCGCCGGTCCCGAACCGCCTCGGTCGGCGTATACTGAGCCATGATACTGTAGCGGGTGCCCTCCGGCAGGTTGGCGGCGCACCACTCCAGCAGCGCCACACTGTCCTTCGAGAGCCCGGGCAGCACCAGATGCCGCACCAGCAGGCCGCGGCGGAGGAGCCCCTCTTGGTCAAATTCCGGTTCGCCCACCTGCCGCGCCATCTCCAGCAGCGCCGACGACGCCACCTTGAAATAGTCTTTCGCATCCGAAAGCGCGGCGGCCTCTTCGCTATGGTATTTGAGATCCGGAAGATACACGTCCACGCTGCCCTCCAGACAGCGCAGCAGCTCCACCCGCTCATAACCCGAGCTGTTCCACACCACGGGAAGCCGCTGCGGATGCCGCTGCAGCAGGTCTGCCAGCAGCGACGTATAGTGGGTCGGTGTGACGAGATCGAGGTTGTGCACCCCCTGCTCCTCAAGCTCGGAAAAGATGGCAAGCAGGCGCTCGGGCTCCACCGTTTCCCCCTGCCCAAGATGGCTGATGAGAAAGTTCTGACAGTAGATGCAGCGCAGACTGCATCCCGAGAAGAAAACCGCACCTGCGCCCCGCGTTCCGCTCAGACAGGGCTCCTCGCCGAAGTGCGGCGCGGCACGCGCGATGCGCGGCCGATCCGGCGCCCCGCAGAAGCCGACCGTCACACTCCGGTTCACCCCGCAGAGGCGCGGACAGTCGAAGCAGCGCTCATACATCCTCGCCGTAGCCCTCCGGGTTGTCGCAATACCAACGCCACGCGTCGCGGCAGGCCTCCTCCAGCGTGTGCTCCGCGGCAAAGCCCAGCAGCTGTCGCGCCCTTGTCACGTCGGCCCAGCTCCTGGCGGCGTCGCCCTCACGCCGGGCTCCGAGCTCATAGGGCACCTTTGCGCCTGTTGCACGTTCAAAGGCCGCAATGAGCTCCAGCACGCTGACAGGGGCCCCCGTGCCGAGGTTGCAGACTGTCACGCCCTTTGTCTCTTCCAGAGCGCGCAGGGCGAGCACATGTCCCTGCGCCACGTCGCAGACATGGAGATAATCGCGCTGCCCCGTTCCGTCCGGCGTGGGGAAATCCGTGCCGGTCACAGTCAGCGGAGCGCCAGTGTCGGCGGCCGCCATCAGGCGGGGAAGCAGATTCATGGGCGCCTGCTTGGGCGACTCGCCGATGCGGCCCGACGGATGCGCCCCGATGGGGTTGAAATAGCGCAGCACCACGGCGGAAAAGTCGGGGTCGGACGCCGCGTAGGCGGCGATCATCTCCTCACAGGCCGCCTTGGTCTTTCCGTAGGGCGAAACGGGACAAAGCGGCGTTTCCTCGGCAACGGGCTGCCCCTCCGTTTTCCCGTAAACGGCAGCCGAGGAGGAAAACACCAGCTTTTTCACACCCTTCATGGCCATCACCCGCAGCAGGGTCAAAGTGCCCCCCACGTTATTCTCATAGTATTCCAGCGGCTTCCCAAAGGATTCCACCGGATTTTTCAGCGCCGCGAAGTGGATCACGGCCTCAATTTCATTTTCTTCCAGGATGCCAATCAGCTGCATCCCGTTTCGCACATCGCACTGATAGAGCTTGAGCGGCGTGCCGGTCAGCTCACTCACCCGCACCAAAGAGGCCCGGGTGCTGTTGCTGAAATTGTCGAGCGCCACCACGTCATACCCCGCCTCCAGCAGAGCGAGACAGGTGTGGCTGCCGAGATAGCCGCAGCCGCCGGTCACAAGAATGCTCATCCCATCCTCCCCGCCGCCTCTTGCAGCGCGGCCAGCACCTGCCGCTTGGTCAGCTTTCCCTCACAGATTTTATACCCCTTCACATAGAAGGTGGGGACATAATAGTAGTCGAATTCTTCGACAAAATCCGGTTGCTTCGACTCGTCGATGCGCACAAAGCTCTCTGCCGCCTTCCGATATTCGGGCATGATGCGGCAGATATCCTCAATATCCTCCTCCGCCTTCTTGCAGTAGGGACAATTCGGCAGATAGAAATAGTAGTTTTCCTTGTCGTGCTTGTTTTTTTCCAGCATGGTCCTACTCCTTTCGATTGGTTTGCAGCACACCAGCCCCTTCTCTGCGGAAGAGGCTGGGGAAAGGGCGTTCAGCGCATTCGCTTCATCCTGCGGCGGATGTGCAGCGTTTCGGCCGCCATGCGCAACGAATCACGCAGCAGATGGACGCTGGAGGCATGGTGGGACTCCAGCTGCACGGGGAGCTCCGCATAGGTGCACCCGCGGCGCAGCGCCAGCGACAGCAGCTCCAGGTCATAGGCGAAGCTGTTGACCCTGCAATCGGCAAAGAGGCTGCGCCCCACCTCGCCCCGAAGAGCCTTGAGACCGCACTGGGTATCGCTCATGGGCAGCCCCAGCGCGACCCTCTGAAAGAGGGAAAACCCCCGTGAGGCCAGCTTCCGGGAGAGCGGATAGCCCCGATCTCCCGCCCCTGCCAGACGGCGTGAACCGCACACCAGGTCATAGCCGCCCTCGGTCAGCATTCGATAGGCCTCTTCCAGGGGCTGCACGCCATAGGCGAGGTCGGCGTCGGTCAGCAGAAGAACCTCCCCCGTGGAGACCGCCGCGCCTGTTCGCAGGGCGCAGCCTTTCCCCCTGTTGCGCGCATAGCTCACAGTTTTCACGCCCGCCGCGCGTGCAATGGCCGCCGTTTGGTCGGTCGACCCGTCGTCGCAGACGATGATCTCGGTCTCAAAGGGAAATTGCTGCGCCGCCTCAAACAGGCGGCGCAGCGTCTGCGGTAAGATGTTCTCCTCGTTGTAGCAGGGAATCAGAACCGTCGCATCCGGGGGACGCTTCAGCTCCACTTCTCAACCTGCTCCAGCAGCGCGGCCTTGGCCTCTTCCATCATGGTTTTGATGATCTCGGCGCAGGAGGCACGGCGCACCACCGCACCCGCCGACTGACCGGCCATAAAGGTGGAGAGCTCCGGATCGCCGTCGCCCATGGCGTGGGCGAGCCCGCCGCCCATCAGCAGCTTGGCCTTATCGTACCCCTCTTCCTTGAGGGTCTCAAAATATTTCTCCACCAGCGGGGAGTTGAGTACGCGCACATTGCGCATGGTGCCGGGATTCTTGTAAACACGGGTGTCGCTTTCGAGGGCGTTGACAATGGCGTCCTTATACCCATCCGAGGCGTTGCACTCATCGGCCACGATAAAGGCGGTGCCGCACTGCACGCCCTCGGCGCCCATGGCAAAGGCTCCCGCCGCCGCACGGCCGTCGCCGATGCCGCCGGCCGCCACGATCGGAATCGAACAGAGACGCTTCGCAACCGGAATGATGGGCAGGGTGGAGATCTCGCCGATGTGTCCGCCCGCTTCGGTTCCGGAACAGACCACGGCATCGGCGCCCAGGTCCTCCATCTTCTTGGCCACCTTGGCGGAGGGCACGACCGGCATCACCTTAATTCCGGCCTCTTTCCAGACCTTGATAAAGTTTTTGGGAGAACCCGCGCCGGTCGAAACAACCGGAACCTTCTCCTCGATGATGACCTGCGAAATCTCTTCCACATTTTTCATCATGAGCATCACGTTGACTCCGAAGGGCTTGTCGGTCAGCTCCCGAACCCGCCGGATATTGGCCCGCAGCGCCTCGGCCGAACCGACCGAGTTGAGAATGCCGAGTCCTCCCGCGTTGCTCACAGCCGCGGTCAGATCCGCATCGGAAACGGCGGCCATCCCGCCTTGGATCACGGGGTACTCAATGCCAAAAAGCTCCGTAATGCGCGTTTTCATAAGGGTTCCTCCTATCGCCGAGGGCGGCACACCGTCCTTCCCTCGGATAATTCAACTGGTCTGTGAAAAGCTTTCTCTCCCGCCGACCGCGGGCATACAATCGGCGCTATCTCGGGCAAGGCGTTTTGCACTGCTCCGCCAGAGCGATGCAGACCGTTTCAAAGCGCGCGCGCACTTCCTCCGGCTCCCTTGCCGCGATATCCGGTCTGCGGCACACGGGGGGCGCCTCCTCAAACAGCAGTACGTTGCTGCGCAGAGTGAGAAATTCATAATAGAGCATGGCGTCGTCGATTTCCTGCACCACTGCCCAATCCGCCTGATCCAGCGAATGGAGCCCAAAGGCGGAAAACACGGCCCTGTCGATGCGTCGTTCGAGCGCCGCATAGTCCGGCAGCAGCTCCTTGACCGGCCGGATCAGATCGCTCAGATAGGCCTCCCCTGCGTCGTGCAGAAGGCAGGCCAGCCGCAAAAGGGGGGAAAGCCCCCGTTCTCTCGCCTCGGCCTCGCAATTCAAGCTGTGCTGCGCCACCGAGTAAAACCGCTCGAAATGGCCGCCCGCGCGGCATTGCAGGCTGAGCGAATGGGCGATATCGGTCAGGCACACATCCGCTGCACAAAAGGTCTTGATCTCAATATTCCGGCCGCTGATCGCCGCCATCACGCTGCGGCCAAGCCTTGATTGTTTCATGCAATCTTCTTTCGCTCCTCAAGAAGCAGAGCCTCAGCTTCCGGAGGAATCGGACCCGGCATCTGTCTCTGCGCCGGCCTCGCCCTGCTCCTCACCCTCTGTACTCTCTGCCACAAAGGGGTTCTGCTTTTCGTAATACTGCATCAAAACGTCGAGCTCTTTCTGGTCGAGCTTGAGTTCGTTGTCCTTCTTATAGCTGTTGACCATGTCGATGATCTTGTTTTCGGCACGCCCTTCGAAGATCGTATCATACACGGTCTTGCTGCCGCCGTAGAGACTGGGATATATCGCCTGCAGGTCGCTCTCGCGCAGCGGGAACCGCTTGATGATATGGTAGCCGGAGCTGCCCAGCACCAGCTCGTATTCGTCAACATCCAGAGAAAAGGCGGTGTCCACAAATGCCACGTCAAAGGGAACATCCTTGTCGATCACATAGCCTTCGGGCTGGCTGACCATGCCGGGATCCTCCCCGTATTCCGCCATGAGCGCATCAAAATCTGCCCCCTCATCGAGCTGGGCGACCAGAGCCTTTGCCCGATCGCCGGCCTCTGCGATTCCGGCCTCATCCAACAGTTCCCCGGCTTCATCCCGGGTTTGAATCAGGATATGCTTCACGCGGATAAAATCTTCCTCCGCCGCCGCCAGAATATCGGCGTCGGTGTAGCCCTCTTCCTCGTGCATGCTTTCGATCAGGCGGTCAATCCGCTGATAGGAATAGAGGTTCTCCTTGAAGAAGTCCATCGACATACCGGTTTCGGCCACAGCCTGCTCAAAGGCCTCCTCACTGCCATAAGCCGAGATGTAGTCGTCGATCTGCTCCTGCACGATCGCATCGTCTTCCTCGGTGAGAGAGAGTCCACGCTCGTCGAAGATATGGTTGATCACGGCCTGCGTTGCGGTCAGATCAAGCGCATAGTTGACGATCTCATCCAGATAGGTTCCGCTTTCCTCATCCATCTTCGTTCCGCTGAAGGTGGAAAAGGCAGCGCCGTGCTGCTGTTCAAAGCTCGAAACGAGGCTGGAATAATAGTAGTAGAATTCCTCCGAAGGGATCTTCACATCGCCAAGCTTGGCGATCGGATTCTTAAAGGGAGAGCTGCTGCAAGCTGCCAGTGAAAGCGCCAGCAGGAGCGCCAGGATCAACGCGGTCAGCCTTCTGATTTGTTTCATCTGTTTTCCTCCGATTGGGCGTTCCCCTAAAGATTTGAAAAACGGCCCGGGTCCTTTGCCGCGGGTCTTTTGCTATTATACCCCAAGAGAGCGGCATTGTCCAGAGTTCAGATGCTCCCTCTCTCCTCGAGCGGAGCTTTTTTGTTCGACTTTCCGCCTCCGTGCAAAAAAACAGCGCCGTCGGCGACAATCCGGCGGCGCAAACTGCGGTATTATGCGGTCGTCCCGAACGCCTGAAGCACTACCTGCACCACGGCGTCGATCGGCCTCGGCGTCTCCTCGCTCAGCCAGACGACGGCTGTGTTGTACACCGCGCCCGTGCAGAGGCAGCTCCGATAACGCGCCTCCGCGCCGGCAGTCGTTTCTGCAGCCACAAGCTCCCGGAAACGGTTCAGCTCGTTGAGCAGCATTGCGCCGTATCCGGAACGGTGCAGGCTGAGAATGTGAAAACGATAGCGATAGAAATACTCCAGCACTCTGTGGATATGCTTACTAGAGAGAAATTGCGTGAGATCATAGTCGGCCGTGGCGCGGAAATCCTCCAGCACATCCCGCACGAGACCGGTCAGCACGCCTTCTATCGATGCGAAGTTGCGGTAAAACGAAATTCGTGCCACACCGGCCTTGCGAATGAGCTCCGCCACCGTGATCTTTGCGATCGGCCTTTCCTCCATCAGGGCAAACAGCGCATCCGACACCGCGCGTTTGACCCTGAGATTGGCCTCTTTTCGTTTATCCATACAAATCATCCCCACAAATTCGACATCTATTTATTAAAATTGCTGCATTCCGGGTGTTGCTTTTCTCTCTCCTACGTGATACACTTGTTTCATATCACCGCCCGTTTTTATTATAGAATTGCCCCCACTGCTTGTCAAGCGCATCCTCAGAAAGGAGAATAAGATGGATCGTTATGTGATTACCTGCTGTTCTACGGCAGATCTTTCCGAAGCGCACTTCAAGCGTCTTCGCATTCCTGTTGTGTTTTTTCACTTTGAGCTGGACGGCGTAAGCTATCCCGACGATATGGGCAGGACCATATCTCCCAAAGAGCTCTTTTCCCGAATGGAAGCGGGCGCCGAAACCAAAACTTCACAGGTTTCTGTGGGGGAGTACCTGGCCTTCTTCCGCCCCTTTTTGGCGGCGGGACAGGACGTTCTGCATGTCACGCTGTCGTCCGGGCTGTCCGGCACCTACGCCGCGGCCTGCGTTGCCGGTGCAGCGCTGAAAGAGGAATTTCCCGACCGGACCCTCTATATCGTGGATTCTCTCGGAGCCTCCAGCGGCTACGGACTGATTATGGATACGCTCGCAGCAAAGCGGGATGAGGGCATGGAGATCCACAGTCTCTATGCCTGGATCGAAGAGCACAAGCTGAACCTGCACCACTGGTTCTATTCCACCGATCTCACCTTTTATATCAGGGGAGGCCGCATCTCCAAAACGGCCGGCTTCTTTGGGAAAGCCCTGAATATCTGCCCGCTGCTGAATATGGACGCCGCCGGGCATCTGGTCCCGAGGGAGAAGGTTCGCGGAAAGCGGCACGTTTTGGAGCGCACCGTGGAGCTTATGGAGCAGCACGCCGAAGGCGGTCTGGACTATTCCGGAAAGTGCTTCCTCTGCCACTCGCTCTGCGGGGAAGATGCGGCCGAGCTTGCCGCTCTGATCGAAGCGCGGTTCAAAAAGCTGAACGGCAGAGTTTTGATCTATCCCATCGGGGCCACCATCGGCAGTCACACAGGCCCTGGCACCGTATCCATCTTCTTCTGGGGCGACAAGCGCGCATGAGCGCCCTTGCAGGGGATAGGCGCAATGAAGCGCGCATCGGCGCAAGCAGGAGCGCACAAAACGGGGCTTTTTTCAACAGCCTCTCTCTTCGCGCATTGCCTCGAAAGAGCGAGCGTTTCCCTGCGGCAGTTCACACCAGACCGTTTGCAAGTTGATTCTTTTTTAAATCAGGCAGCCCCTTTGGGACTGCCTGATTTTGATTTTGCTTTGTTTTCAAACCCTGCGCCGCGCCGATTCCGGGAGATTGGACGATATGCCTTCATCGATGCTCTGCCGACAGAGCTTTCCTTGATCCAAGCGTCTTTCATTCCCTGCCTTCCCCGGCTTCGGATTCCCCCTCTGACTCTCACGCGCAAACGGCTGTCCCGACAACAAAAAGACCGCTGCGAATTCGGCGGTTCGCGGCGGTCTTTTTGCTATACTCAAATTCAAAAAAGGAGGGGGATTCTCAACCTTCACCTACATTTTAACGGTTCTTTGTGAAGGGCACATGCACAAAATGTAAATAAACTGTAAAATTGCAGTTATTTTTGACGCAACTCCCAGACCTTCAGAACCCCGGCGACCGTCTTGCAGTCGTCGATCTCCCCAGACATCACCCGCTCTACCAGCTCTGTCAAGGGCATCCGAAAGCCGGAGAGGAACTCATCGTCATCAAGCTTCAGCTCCCCGAAGGAGAGGTCCTCTGCCAAATAGAGATAGAGCCGCTGATTGCTAAAGCCGGGGGAGCAGAGAATCGATCCCAGCGACGTAAAGCGTCCGGCTGTGGCGCCGGTTTCCTCCTTGAGTTCCCGGAGCCCGCACACCATGGGGTCTTCCCCTTTTTTGAGGGTCCCCGCCGGAATCTCGATCAACTCCTGCCCGACGGGATAGCGATACTGGCGCACCAGCAAAACATTGTCCTCCTCGTCGAGCGCCACGATCCCCACTCCGCCGTTGTGGGACACCACCTCGCGCACCGCGTGGCTCCCCCCCGGGAGCTCCACCTCGTCGCGGCTGACGTGAATGATCTTTCCGTTGTAGATTTCGGCACTGGAGAGCGTTTTCTCATAGAATTCGGCCGCCTCGCCAACGCTGGTTTCGATCTTGCTCATGTTCGTTTCTTCCCCCAATATCAGTTATTTCCTGCATTCTATCATATCGCACTTTTTCCCAAAGCTCAATGGGTTTTTGGCTCTCTTTTTCAAACTCCCGCCTAAATCTGCAAAAAGGCGCAGATCCGCTCAAGCCAATCCTTTTTCTTCTCATAGTAAACGCCGTGCCCATATCCCTTATAGAGATAGAGCCGGCTGTGGGGAATCTGCCGGTCAAGCTCCCTGGATCCCTCCACGCCTACGATCCGATCTTCCTCCGCACCTAAAATCAGCGTTTCCGCCCGGATCTCCGGCAGATGCTCGAAGGCATTGTGCTCCAGGCAGGAGATGGCCTGCACGCGAAACCGGTCAAAGTCCTTCGGCCTGCCGATCCGTGTCAGCAGCGGGTTCATGAGCCTTATCCATTTGAGAGTCTTTTCGGTATAGGAAACCTCCGCCGTATCGATCGTCAGCCCTGCATAATCCCCTTTTTCCGCAAAGGCGAGCCATCGCTCCAAACAGCCGAGGCTCATAGGGTTCGTCCTTGCCGCCGTGACGGTGAGCACCAGTCTGCCCAGCCGCTCGGGGTAGTCGACGGCAAACCACTGGGCGATCATCCCGCCCTGCGAGACCCCGATGAGATCGACCTTATCGAGTCCAAGCACATCCATGGCTGCCGAGAGGTCGGCTGCCATACTGCGGGTGGTATACCCCTCGGGAAGCTCGTTCACGCGGCTGAGCACATAGACCGTGCGTTTCTTTGCCAGCCTGCGATACTGGAGAGAAAAGGCCCGCGCCAGGCCCTTGACCGTTCGAAGCCCGTCGCCAAGCCCCGGGATCAAAAATAGAGCCTGCTCGCCGCTGCCGAATTTGAGATACTCCATCGTCCTCTTTCCCACCGTGAGCCGCCCGTTTTTCGCCTTCATATCCGTTCCTCCGCAAAGGTGTTCTCTCAAGGTAGAGTATGGCACACTCCCCTTCGAAAATCAATGTTTGCATGCTTGCATCAGCCCTCTCCGCAAGGCCGATCCTCTTTTTCGGCAATCCGGCGTCTTGCGCATCCGCGCGTTCGTGGTATAATGGAAAAAACTACCCTTGGAGGTTGCAAACATGCGAATTCTTGTTGCGCTCAATCTGGACGAAGAGCAGCGGGGCTGGCTGGAGGCCGCGGCGCCGGAGGGTGATTTTCACTATGTGAAATCGCCCGGGGAGGAGGAACTCCGCCAAGCGGATATTCTCATCGGAAACGTGCCCCCTGCCGCTTTGAAGCAGGCCGAACGGCTCAAATGGCTTCAGCTTTCCTCCGCCGGAGCCGATACCTATTGTCGGCCTGGCGTGCTCCCTGAGAACGTGATCCTGACCAACGCCACCGGCGCCTACGGCCTCACGATTTCGGAGTATATGATCGGCACCACCATCATGCTCTACAAGCATCTGCATCTTTACGACAGGCAGAAGACCCGCCACGAGTGGAAGGCCCTCGGCCCCATCCGCTCCATCAGCGGCAGCACGGTTCTCAGCGTCGGGCTGGGAGACATCGGCGCCGCCTTCTGCCGGAAGGCAAAGGCTCTCGGCGCCTATACCATCGGCGTGAAGCGCCGTCCCGGGGAGCCGCCGGAGGGCGTCGACGAGCTGCACCTCATCGAGGAATTCGACAGTCTGCTGCCCAGGGCCGACATCGTGGCCCTTTCCCTGCCAAACACTCCCGCCACAACCGGGCTCATGTGCAAAGAACGCTTTAAGCTGCTAAAGCCCGGCGCGATTCTCATCAACGTGGGCCGCGGCAACAGCGTCAACACCGAAGACCTGATCGAGGCCCTGCGAAACGGCGACCTCTCCGGCGCCATTCTGGACGTCTTCGATCCGGAACCCCTGCCGGCAGACAACCCGCTCTGGGATATGGACAATGTGATCCTGACCCCCCATATCGCCGGCGGATTCTACCTGCGGGAAACCTTGAACCGTATCGTGCGCATCGCCGCCCACAATCTGAGCGCCTTCGTGGCCGGCGGAGAGATGTGTAGCACGGTGGACCGGAGCACCGGCTACCGGAGATAAGCCCCTGTGCCGCAGAGAGTTGAAGCTCCCTGCATGCAGAGAGAACAGGCAGGCTCGCCCCTTCGGCAGGCTTTCGGGGAAGCCTTTGCGCCGCAAGAGGCTCTTCGCTCGACGCAAAAGGACTCCCTGCAGCCTTTCCCTTCAAACAGCAAAAAGGTCTAGGATGCGAGGCTGGCATCCTAGACCTTTTTCACTTGTTCCGGCGAAGTCTCCCGCCGGAAAAGCGGCGGCATTTCGCCTTATTTCACGAGTTCAAGAATGGCCATCTCGGCGGCGTCGCCGCGGCGGGGGCCGGTTTTGATCACACGGGTGTAGCCGCCGTTTCTGTTCTCATAGCGGGGCGCGATTTCATCGAACAGCTTGGAGACGACCTCACGTTTGGTGATATATGCAAGAGCCTGACGCTTGCTGTGCAGGTCTCCGGCCTTGCCAAGGCTGATCATCTTGTCCGCCATGGCAGAGACCTCTTTGGCACGGGTTACCGTGGTTTCGATTCTCTCGTTCTCCAGCAGATAGGTGGTCATCGCTCTGAGCATGGCGCGACGATGGTCGGTCGGTCTGCCGAGTTTACGGGTTCCGGGCATTGTCTGTTACCTCCTTCGTTCAGATTTTGCTTCCGGGCAGCTCTTCTACTCCTCTTCTTTGCGAAGCGAAAGGCCCAGGCTTTCAATCTTGGAAATGACTTCCTCAAGCGACTTTCTGCCAAGGTTGCGAACCTTCATCATATCCTCATCGGTGTGCTTGATGATGTCTTCCACCGTGTTGATTCCGGCGCGCTTGAGGCAGTTGAACGAGCGAACGGAAAGGTCGAGCTCTTCAATGCTCATCTCCAGCACCTTTTCCTTGCGGTCCTCTTCCTTGATGATCATCACTTCGGCCTTTTTCGCCTCGTCCGACAGATCGATGAACAGGTTGAGGTGCTCGCTCATGATCTTTGCGCCGTAGGAAAGCGCTTCCTTCGCGGTAATGGTTTTATTGGTCGTCACTTCAATGGTCAGCTTATCGTAATTGGTCACCTGCCCAACGCGGGTGGCCTCCACAAAATAGTTGGCCTTGATGACGGGAGTGTAAATCGAATCGATGGGGATCAGGTCGATCTCGGGAGGCAGCTCGTTTTTGTTCTGATCGGCGGAAACGTATCCGCGTCCCCGCGACAGCGTGAGCTGCATGTTGAGGCTTCCGCCCTCTCCAATGGTTGCGATGTGCAGCTCCGGATTGAGGATCTCAACCTCAGAGTCGCAGATGATATCGCCGGCAGTGACCACGCAGGGTCCCTCTGCCTCAATGGTCGCGGTTTTGTCCTCGTCGCCATACAGCCGCACAATGAGCTCTTTGATGTTGAGAACAATCTCAGTCACATCTTCTTTGACGCCCTTCACAGTGGAAAACTCATGCTGAACCCCTGCGATTTTAATGGAGGTCGCCGCAGAGCCGGGACGCGAGGAGAGCAGAACTCTGCGCAGCGAATTGCCAAGCGTGGTTCCATAACCCCGTTCCAGGGGAGACACGACAAAACGGCCGAAAGAGCCATCTTCGGAAAGAAACTCCGTGTCCAGACGCGGCTTCTCAATCTCAATCATGAAAACCCTCCTTATTAAATTGGTGTGGCGCGGCGCAAAATCTTGCGCCGCAGTGCTCCAACAAATGCCCACAGCGGCTTCCACGTCGTGTATGCCGCCTGCTTTTCTTTATTTGGAGTACAGCTCGACGATGAGGGTCTCTTGAATGTCAAGGTCAATCTGATCTCTGGCGGGGAGCGAAACAACCTTGCCACTCTGGTTTTCACGGTCGACCTCGAGCCAGCTCGGAACGGGTCGGTTGGCATTGGCCTCGGCGATAACCTTAAACTTCTCGCTCTGACGGCTCTTGGGGCTCACGGCGATCACATCGTCCGCCTTGAGCAGATATGAGGGCACGTCGACCTTCTTGCCGTTGACCGTAAAATGTCCGTGAACCACCAGCTGCCGTGCCTCGGGACGGCTCATGGCGAATCCCAGACGGTAGACGGCGTTGTCCAGGCGGCTTTCCAGAATCTGAAGCAGGTTTTCACCGGTGATGCCGGACTTTCTCTCGGCCATCTCGAAGTAGTGCGCGAACTGGCTCTCGAGAACACCGTAGTACCGGCGCGCTTTCTGCTTTTCTCTGAGCTGGAGGCCATACTCGCTGAGCTTCTTTCTCGCCTTGCCATGCTGGCCGGGAGCAAAGGAGCGACGGTTGATCGCACACTTCTCGCTGTAGCACCGCTCGCCTTTCAGGAACAGCTTCTGGCCCTCTCGGCGGCACTGACGGCAGACAGCGTCTGTATATCTTGCCATTTGGGTTACACCTCCATTAAACTCTTCTTCTCTTGGGCGGACGGCAGCCGTTGTGGGGAATGGGGGTCACATCTTTGATCAGGCTGACCTCGAGCCCTGCGGTCTGCAGCGCACGGATCGCAGCCTCACGGCCTGCGCCGGGGCCTTTCACAAAAACCTCAACGCTCTTGAGGCCGTGCTCCATGGCAGCCTTGGCCGCGGTTTCGGCAGCGGTCTGCGCGGCGTAGGGCGTCGACTTTCTCGATCCGCGGAAGCCCAGCCCGCCGGAGGACGCCCACGAAATGGCGTTTCCGTTCACGTCGGTAATGGTCACAATGGTATTGTTGAAGGTGGAGCTGATATGCACAGCGCCTCTTTCAATGTTCTTTTTCTCACGGCGTCTTCTGGTGGCGCCTTTTTTCTGAACCTTAGCCACTTTGCATGTCCCTCCTTTACTTCTTCTTGTTCGCGATGGTCTTCTTCGGACCCTTGCGGGTTCTCGCGTTGGTCTTGGTGCGCTGTCCTCTCACGGGAAGACCTCTTCTGTGGCGCAGACCGCGGTAGCAGCCGATCTCGGTCAGGCGCTTGATGTTGAGGCCGTTCTCACGGCGCAGGTCGCCTTCCACATGATAGTTGTGATCGATGCAGTCGCGGAGCTTAACGACCTCATCTTCGGTCAGATCCTTCACGCGGGTGTCGGGGTTGATGCCCGTTGCCTCGAGGATCTTGGTCGCGCTGGTTCTGCCGATGCCGTAGATGTAGGTCAGACCGATCTCCACTCTTTTCTCTCTGGGAAGGTCAACGCCAGCAATTCTTGCCATATTTTCCGGTACACCTCCGTTAGTGTTCTTTGAGCGGCGGCGCTTTCAGGCCGCCTGATATTTCGGGCGATTTCCCGCTCAGCCCTGACGCTGCTTATGCTTGGGGTTTTCGCAGATAACCATAACCTTGCCCTTGCGCTTGATGATCTTGCACTTCTCGCACATCGGCTTGACACTGGGTCTCACTTTCATGGTGTATTCCTCCTTTTTTGCGGGCAGACCGGCCGCCCGCCTTACGGTGGCTATTTACCTCTCCATGTGATCCTGCCGCGGGTGGGATCGTAGGTCGAAACCTCAACCGTGACCTTGTCTCCCGGCAGAATGCGAATGAAATTCATGCGGAGCTTGCCGGAAATGTGGGCCAAAATCACATGGCCGTTTTCCAGCTTCACTTGGAACATCGCATTGGGCAGCGCCTCAACGACACGTCCTTCCAGCTCAAATACATCGTCTTTGGACAAGCAAATACCTCCCTTTCTTCCTCATCGTGTTTGGCTCTCCGCCAAGGCGGAAAGCACTTTTCTCAGCGCGCGGTCCGACGCCGGCACTTCAAGCGATTCCGGCCGCTGCAGCCGCTCAACGTGCCGGCGGCTCTTTCGCTTGGGGTGCGACAGCTTCCTGCCTTTCCCGTCTGCCAGCAGAAGATGAGTTTCTCCCGCCTCGAGCACGAGAAAGAGCCCTCCCGCATCGTGCCCTTTTGTCGAACGCACCACATCTCCCACACGGCAATCCGTCATGCTCATTCCTCCAGATTGCACACTGTCAGGATCTCGGGCTCGCCGTCTGTCACGGCGAGGGTGTTCTCGTAATGGGCCGAGAGTTTTCCGTCGGCTGTGACGACCGTCCATCCGTTTTTGAGCACCTTTACGTCATACACGCCTTGGTTGACCATGGGCTCGATGGCCAGCGTCATGCCCTTCATGAGACGAATGCCGCGGCCGCGCATCCCATAGTTCGGCACCTCCGGGTCCTCGTGCATCTCGGTTCCGATCCCGTGCCCCACATACTGGCGCACCACGGAAAACCCTTCGTTTTCCACATAGCTCTGGATCGCGAAGCCGATATCGCCCAGCCGGAACCCCGGCTTTGCATAGCGAATGCCTTCAAAGAAGCTGCGGCGCGTCACGTCGATCAGGCGCTGTGCCTCGGGCGAGATCTCCCCACAGGGGAAGGTCGCCGCGTTGTCTCCCTGGTAGCCCTTGTAGATGGCTCCCACGTCGATACTGACAATGTCGCCCTCACAGAGCACGCGGTGGTCGGGGATCCCGTGGATCACCTGCTCGTTGATCGAAATGCAGGCGGTGGCGGGATATCCGGCATAGCCTAAGAAAGAGGGGGTTGCTCCCTGCTCCAGGATAAATTTGTGCATGGCCCGGTCGAGCTCCAGGGTGGAGATCCCCGGGCGCACCATGCTCCCTCCCAGTCGCAGCGCCGCAGAGGCGATACGGCCGGCCTCACGCATGAGGATGAGTTCACTCTGACCTTTCAGGGTAATCACAGGGCAGCTCCTTCGATGACCGCCATGATCAGTCGGGTTGTGCTTTCGATGCCGCTGCCCTTTACCTCGGCCAGAACGCCCTTCGCGCCGTAGTAGGTCTTGAGGCTCTCGGTCTGCTCGTGGTATACCTTCAGACGGTCGGCCACAGTTTCGGGCTTGTCGTCGGCGCGGATGGTAAGCGGTTCGCCGCACTTGTCGCACTTGTCGCCGGCCGCGGAGGGCGCGTTGACGATGTGGAAGGTCGCGCCGCACTTCAGGCAGACGCGGCGGCCCGACATGCGGGCCATGATCTCCTCATCCGGCACTTCGATGGAAATCACCAAATCGATCGCAACGCCGAGCTGCTCCAGCACTTCGGCCTGCGCGATGTTGCGGGGAAATCCGTCGAGAATAAATCCGTTTGCACAGTCCTCCGCCGCGATGCGGTCTTTGAGCACCGCAACCACGGTGGCGTCGGGCACCAGGGCGCCCTGATCCATGTAGGACTTGGCCTCCAGCCCTGCCTTGGTCCCGGCCGCAATCGCGGCGCGCAGCAGGTTGCCGGTGGAGATGGTGGGAATGTTCAGTTTTTCGCTGACAATGGCGGCCTGAGTGCCTTTTCCGGCACCGGGAGCGCCCAAAAAGATGATATTCATAGCTCGATCCCTCAACTTCTCGGAAGAGAGCGGTTTCCCGCCGGCGGCTTGATCTTCACCAACGCCGCATGGCGCGCGAAACCGCGCTCGGGCCGCCCTCTTCAATATTTCACTGTTTCAACCATACCCCGCCAAAGGGTTTTTCAACCCTCTCCCGTCCAACTGCCGCCACAGGCGGCAGAGGCTGCGGAACGGGGTGCGGCCGCCGGCCTTCTCTCCGCAGTGCTGCCTGCTCTCAGGCGGCAGCGGGCTCCGGCCGGACCGGCCCGGTTCTTACTCCAGGAAGCCCTTGTAATGACGCATGAGCATCAGAGACTCCATCTGCTTGACGGTCTCCAGCGCAACGCCCACAAGGATGATGATGGTCGTGCCGCCCAGCGAGATGTTGACCGGCAGGAACCAGGAGCAGATAATGGGCAGGATGGCGATAAAGACCAGGAACCAGGAGCCAAAGAAGGTGATCTTGCTCAGGATGCGGGAAATATACTCGGATGTGGGTCTGCCGGGGCGGATGCCGGGGACAAAGCCGCCGTTCTTCTTGAGGTTGTTGGCCATTTCCACGGGATTGTAGGTCATGGAAATATAGAAGAAGGAGAAGCCCACAATAAAGATGGTATACAGGATCGCGTAGAACAGGGAGGTGGGCTGGAATGCCTTGAGCACAGCCTCCCAAAATCCGCCCTCGGCCGGCGCGGGAAGAAAAGAGCCAATGGTGGCAGGGATGGAAATAAAGCTCTGCGCGAAGATGACGGGCAGAACGCCGGTGCCGTTGACCTTGACCGGAAGGTGGGTCGACTGGCCGCCGTAGATCTTTCTTCCGACCACGCGCTTGGCATACTGCACGGGGATTCTGCGCTCGGCGTTGGTCACAAGCACCACCAGCGCGACCAGCAGCACGGCCACCACCAGGATCAGAAGGGCCAGGAAAATGTTGAGCTGGCCATACTTGATATAGGCGATCAGGTTCGACACGGCGGAAGGCGCACGCGCCACGATACCGGAAAACAGGATGATGGAAATGCCGTTTCCGATTCCGTAGTTGTTGATCTGCTCAGCCATCCACATGAGCAGCGTGGTTCCTGCGGTAAAGGTCATCAGGATCACGATGCAGGTGAAGGCGCCGGGGTATTTCACCGCGCCTCTGCTGTTGAGCACGGCATAGTAGCCGAAGCCCTGAAGCAGCGCGATGGCGACGGTCAGATAGCGGGTGTAAGCGGTCAGCTTCTTGCGGCCCTCGTCACCCTCCTTGGCGAGCTGCTCCAACGAAGGCACCGCAACAGTGAGCAGCTGAATGATAATGGAGGCGTTGATATACGGGCTGATCGACATGGCAAACACGGTGGCCTGAGAAAAGGCACCGCCGGAGAGCATATCGAGATAGCTGAAGATGGTTCCGCTGTTGACCTTCATATATGTCTGCAGCACGGTCGCATCCAAAAACGGGACCGGAATCTTGGCGCCAAACCGGAAGAGCACGATCACCATCATGGTGAAGAGCATCTTCTTGCGAAGATCGTCAATTTTCCAAGCGTTTTTGATGGTTTCGATCATAATTCAACCACCTCAGCCTTACCCCCCGCAGCCTCAATCTTTTCCTTGGCAGCAGCAGAGTAGGCCTGAACCTTCACATCGAGCTTTTTGGTCAGTTCGCCGTTGCCCAGAACTTTGACGCCGTCAAAGGTCTTTTTAATCAGACCGGCAGCCTTAAGAGCGGCCACGTCCACGGTGGCGCCGGCTTCAAACGCTTTTTCGAGATCCTTACAATTCACATTCGCGTAGGTCACGCGGAAGCGGGCATTAGTGAAGCCCCGCTTGGGCAGACGTCTCTGCAGAGGCATCTGGCCGCCCTCAAAACCGGGACGGACGCCGCCGCCAGAGCGCGCCTTCTGACCCTTATGGCCCTTGCCGGCGGTTTTTCCGTTTCCGGAACCGATGCCGCGGCCTTTGCGCTTTCTCTCAGCAGTAGAACCCTCTGCGGGACTGAGTTCATGAAGCTTCATAGCTGATTGCACCTCCTTCACAAGCGGAATTACTTCACTTCCACCAGGTAACGGATCTGTGCGATCTTCCCTCTGGTGGCCTCATTGTCGGGCTGCACCGTCGTATGTCCCGGACGGCGAAGGCCCAGGGAATAGGCGGTTGCAATATGCTTTTTGTTTCTTCCGTTCAGGGATTTGACCAGCTTGATTTCAATCGTCTTGCTCATTGTCAACCCCTCCTTAACCCAAGATTTCACCGATCTGTTTGCCGCGCACGGCAGACACCTGTTCGGCGTTGCGCAGGCTCTTCAGACCCTGCAGCGTGGCATTGACCACGTTGTGGGCGTTGTTGGAGCGAAGCGACTTGGTACGGATGTCCTTGATTCCGGCCATCTCCACCACGGCGCGCACGGCTCCGCCGGCGATCACGCCGGTGCCGGGTGCGGCGGGCTTGAGCAGCACTTCGCCGGCGCCGAACTTTCCGATGACCTCATGGGGAATGGTGGTTCCCTTCAGGGACACCTCAACGATATTCTTCTTGGCGTCCTCCAGCCCCTTGCGGATTGCATCGGGCACCTCGGAGGCCTTGCCGAGACCGCAGCCTACATGGCCGTTGCCGTCTCCCACGACGACGATGGCGGCAAACTTGAAGATTCTGCCGCCCTTGACGGTCTTGGATACGCGGTTGATCGCAACAACTTTTTCCTGAAGGTCAAGTGTTGCAGCGTCAATTCTAGCCATTCTCGTTCTCCTTCCTCTCAGAACTTCAGGCCGCCCTCACGGGCGCCCTCGGCAAGCTGCTGGATGCGTCCGCCATAGACGTAGCCGCCGCGGTCAAACACGACCTCGGTCACACCGGCGTCCAGCGCTTTCTTGGCGATGGCGAGACCAACTGCCTTTGCCGCTTCCTTGTTTCCGCCGTATCCGTCAAAGTCCTTGTCCAGGGAGGAGGCCGCCGCCAACGTGACGCCCTTCACATCGTCGATGACCTGTGCATAGATGTTGGCAAGAGAACGGTAGACACACAGTCTCGGGCGCTCGGCCGTGCCGGAGATCTTGCCTCTGACGCGTCTATGTCTTCTCAGTCTGAGTTGATTGCTGTCTTTACGATGAACCATAACGCGGGCTCTCCTTTCCTTAAGCCTTCTTACCGGCCTTGCCTTCCTTGCGGCGAACGACCTCGTAGTCGTATTTGATGCCCTTGCCCTTATAAGGCTCCGGCGGGCGCTTCTCGCGCACCTCTGCGGCAAACTGTCCGACCTTCTGCTTGTCGGGACCGCGGATGATGACCTTGTTGGGGGCCGGCACGTCGATCGAGATGCCGGGGATCTCGTCCACCACGACCTGGTGGGAAAAGCCCAGGTTCATCACAAGCTGACTGCCCTGCTTCTGGGCACGATAGCCCACGCCGTTGACCTCGAGGGTCTTGGTGAACTCCTCATGCACGCCATGGATCATATTGGCGATCAGGGTGCGGGTGAGGCCGTGCAGCGAGCGGTGTTGCTTGTCGTCGCTGGGACGCTCCACCTTGATGACGCCGTCTTCCACCTTCACGGTCATCTCGGGATGATAGTTCATCTCCAGAGTGCCCTTGGGGCCCTTCACGGCGATATGCTGCCCCTCGATCTTGACCTCCACGTCGGCAGGGATGGCGATGGGGGCTCTTCCGATTCTAGACATTCGACTCCCTCCCTTTACCAGACGTAGGCCAGAACCTCACCGCCGACATTGAGCTCTTTCGCCTGCTTGTCGGTGATGACGCCCTTGCTCGTCGAAACGATGACAACGCCCAGGCCGCGGATGACCTGCGGCATGTCCTTGCAGCCGGAGTAAATGCGCAGTCCCGGCTTGGAGACGCGCTTGATTCCGGTGATGGCAGGGATCTTATCCTTGCCGTACTTCAAAACGATCTTAATGGTGCCCTGACGGCCGTCGTCCACAACCTCGAAGCCCTTGATATATCCTTCTTCCAAAAGAATCGAGGCGATGGCCTTCTTCATGTTGGAAGCAGGTACTTCGACGGTGGGGTGCTTTGCGGCACTTGCATTGCGAATGCGAGTCAGCATATCGGCAATCGCGTCGGTTGTCTGCATTCTCATTTCCTCCTGATTGTTGTATTTGAAAGGGCTGCGCCCTCACAAAGCGGGGGTTGTCTGAAAGCAAAGCTTACCAGCTCGCCTTGCGCACGCCGGGGATCTGGCCCTTATAGGCCAGCTCTCTGAAGCAGATGCGGCAGATGCCGTATTTGCGCAGATAGGCATGGGGACGGCCGCAGATCTTGCAGCGGTTATACTCCCGGGTGGTGAACTTCTGCGGTCTGCTCTGCTTAATCTTCATCGATGTCTTAGCCAAAGCGTGTTCCTCCTTTACTTGGCGAAGGGCGCGCCCATCAGGGTGAGCAGCTCACGTGCCTCTTCGTCGGTCTTGGCGGTGGTGACAAAGGCGATATCCATACCGCGGACCTGATCCACCTTGTCATACTCGATCTCGGGGAAAATCAGCTGCTCCCTGAGTCCGAAGGCATAGTTGCCGCGGCCGTCGAATCCGTTGGCATTGATGCCGCGGAAGTCGCGCACGCGGGGCAGCGCCACATTGAAGAGACGGTCGATGAATTCAAACATCCGGTCGCCGCGCAGCGTGACCTTGACGCCAACCGGCATCCCCTCACGCAGCTTGAAGTTGGCGACGGACTTTCTGGCCTTGACGACCACCGGCTTCTGGCCGGTGATGGCGGCGATATCTCCGCAGATGGCCTCAATGGCCTTGAGGTTGTCCTTGGCGTCGCCGCAGCCAACGTTGACAACCACCTTGTCGAAGCGCGGGATCTGCATCGGGCTCTTATAGGCAAATTTCTTCATGAGTGCCGGAGCAACCTCATTCTTGTAGAAGTCCTTTAAGCGTGCCATGTGTTACGATCCTCCCTTTCCTTACAGCTCTGCGCCGCAGTGCTTGCAGACACGCACCTTGCTGTCGCCCGTGATCTTGTGGGCAATGCGGGTGGCTTTCTTGCACTTGGAGCAGTAGAGCATGACCTTGGAGGCGTACATGGCACCCGGCACCTTCATGATGCCGCCGGCCTCGCCCTCACGGCGGGGCTTCACATGCTTGGTCACGATGTTGAGATCCTCAACGATGACCTTCCCCTCCTTGGGGGACACCTCAAGAACCTTGCCGGTCTTGCCCTTATCCTTGCCGGAGATCACCATCACGGTGTCGCCGGTTTTGACGTGAATCTTCTTCCTCATGTCCTCGTTCCTCCCTTACAGCACTTCAGGGGCCAGAGACAGGATCTTCATATAGTCTCTGTCACGAAGCTCGCGGGCAACCGGCCCAAAGATACGGGTACCTCTGGGGTTTTTGTCCTCACGGATGATGACGGCGGCGTTCTCGTCGAACCGGATATACGAGCCGTCAGCGCGCTGAGTCCCCTTGGCGGTCCGCACGATGACGGCGCGCACCACCTCGCCCTTTTTGACCATGCCGCCGGGGGCGGCCTTTTTTACAGAAGCCACCACAACATCGCCGATCCCGGCATATTTTCTGCCGGTGCCGCCCAAGACACGAATGCACATGAGCTCTTTGGCGCCGGTGTTGTCGGCCACCTTCAGTAAGGTCTGCATTTGAATCATGGTGTTTCCTCCTTACGTCCTTTCGGCCACACTTCTCGTGGCATGTCGGGTTACTTCGCCTTTTCGACGATCTCCACGAGGCGCCATCTCTTGTCCTTGGACAGCGGACGGGTCTCCATCACCAGCACTTTGTCGCCGACGCGGCACTCGTTGTTTTCGTCATGCGCCTTGAGTTTGTATGTGCGTTTGACAATCTTCTTATAAAGCGGGTGGGCCACGCGGTTTTCCACGGCCACCACGATGGTTTTATCCATCTTGTCGGACACGACCTTGCCGACGCGGGTCTTTCTGAATGCTCTCTCGCTCACGTCTTCTCCTCCTCTTAAGCCTTGGCCTTAAGTTCGTTCTCACGGAGAACGGTCATCAGGCGGGCGATGGTCTTTTTGACCTCGGCAATCTTCAGAGGATTGTCGAGCTGGTTGACGGCGTGCTGGAAGCGCAGGTTCATCAGCTCGCTCTTGGCGTCCTTTAAGGAGCTCTGCAGCTCAGCAGGGCTGAGCTTGCGGATTTCTTTCATCGTCATTACGCGTCACCCTCCACTTGCGAGTCTTCCCGCTTGACAAACTTGCACTTGACAGGCAGCTTGTGCATGGCAAGCCTCATCGCCTCGCGCGCATCGGCCTCGGGAACGCCTTCCATCTCAAAGAGGATGCGGCCGGGCTTGACAACGGCGACCCAGTATTCGGGCGAGCCCTTACCGGAACCCATTCGGGTCTCGGCCGGCTTCTCGGTCACAGGCTTGTCGGGGAAAATCTTGATAAACACTTTACCGGCACGGCGCGTAAAGCGGGTCAGCGCGATACGGGCGGCCTCGATCTGATTGCTGGTGATCCAGCCCGGCTCCGTAGCCATCAGGCCGTATTCGCCCTGGCTGACCACGTTGCCGCGCAGGGCCTTACCGGTCATACGACCGCGGTGGACTCTGCGGTATTTCACTCTTTTAGGCATTAACATGGTCCGCTCCTCCTTCCTTGCGGTTCGTAGGACGCTTCACAGCGGGGAGCACCTCTCCCTTGTAGATCCAAACCTTCACGCCGATGCGGCCATAGGTGGTGTGGGCCTCCGCAAAGCCGTAGTCGATATCGGCGCGCAGGGTCTGCAGCGGGATGGTTCCTTCGTGATAGCTCTCGGAACGCGCGATCTCGGCGCCGCCCAGACGGCCGCCCACGGCGGTCTTGATCCCGCGGGCGCCCAGCCGCATGGCGCGGCCGATGGCCAGCTTCATGGCACGGCGGAAGGAGATTCTCTTCTCAAGCTGTGCGGCGATATTCTCGGCCACCAGCTGCGCGTTGAGATCGGGGTTCTTGACCTCTACGGTGTCGAGCACCACGGGCTTGCCGAGCATCTTCTCCAGCGTCAGACGGAGCTTCTCGATCTCGGTGCCGCCCTTGCCGATCACCATGCCGGGTTTGGCGCAGTGCACCATGATATGCACTTTTCCGCCGGCGCGCTCGATCTCGATTCTCGGCACACCTGCGTTGTAAAGGGTCTTCTTCAGATACTTGCGGATCTTATCGTCCTCCACGAGAAGGTCACCGAACTTGCTGTCGTCGGCAAACCAACGGGAGTCCCAGTCTTTGATGACACCCACTCTAAGACCGTGGGGATTCACTTTCTGTCCCATTCGTAAGCCTCCTTATTCTTTCTCTTTGAGAACCACGGTGATGTGAGAGGTTCTCTTGTTGATGCGGAATGCCCGACCCTGCGCACGGGGCATCACTCTCTTCAGAGTGGGGCCGGGGGAGACAAAGGTCTCTGCAACATACAGGGCGTCGCGATTCATCGAAAAGTTGTTTTCCGCATTGGCGGCGGCAGACTTCAGCAGCTTGCCGATGGGCTCGCTGGCGGCCTTGGGCGTATTTTTCACAATGGCCATGGCGGTTTCCAGGTCCTTGCCGCGGATCAGATCCAGCACAACGCCCACCTTGCGGGGCGCAATGCGGACGAATTGTACGTTCGCTCTGGCTTCCACTTTGTTTTCCTCCTTTGAAGTTCCAGCCTTACTTTCCGGAATTGCTGGTCTTGGAACCGGCATGTCCCTTAAAGGTTCTGGTGGGGGCGAATTCACCCAGCTTATGGCCGACCATGTCCTCGGTCACATAGACCGGCACATGCTTTCTGCCGTCGTGAACGGCGATGGTGTGGCCGACAAAGGCGGGAAAGATGGTGGACGCTCTCGACCAGGTCTTGAGCACACGCTTCTCGCCGGTGGCGTTCATTTCCTCGATACGCTTGAGTAACACGGGCTGTACGAACGGCCCCTTTTTAATGCTTCTGCTCATGGGGTTACGGCCTCCTTTCGACCTCCATTATTTGCTGTTTCTGCGCTTGACGATAAACTTGTCGTTCTTGTTCTTCTTTGAACGCGTCTTGTATCCAAGCGTAGGCTTGCCCCAAGGGGTGACAGGGCCAGGGCGGCCGATGGGGGAGCGGC
>JAFRSP010000050.1 GCA_017427525.1 Clostridia bacterium | reverse complement strand
TAGGCGGTAAGATAATAGCTCGCGAGACGGTGAAGGCGCTGCGCAAGGATGTGCTCGCGAAGTGCTACGGCGGCGATATCACGAGAAAGAAGAAGCTGCTGGAAAAGCAAAAGGAAGGGAAAAAGCGCATGCGTTCCTTCGGTACGGTTGAAGTACCGCAGGAGGCCTTTATGTCGGTGCTCAAGCTGGACGACTGATCGGGGGCAGATCGACCGACGCAAAGAAAGGGGAATGACAATGGAGACGGCGGATTTCCGCTTGGGCAAAAACGCCCCCCGGCTGGGGCTCTATCTTCATATCCCCTTCTGTGCAAGAAAGTGCTTTTACTGTGATTTCTATTCGGTCGAGCAGCCGCAGCTGATAGACCGCTATCTGGCGGCCCTGATCCGGCAGATGGAAGAGGCGGCCCCGCTCTGTGAGGTCTACACGGTCGATACGGTATTTGTGGGGGGCGGAACGCCTTCGCTCCTCTCCGACGGGCAGTGGGAGCAGCTCTTTTCGGCGCTCTCTGCCTGCTTTTCTCTGGAAAGCGACAGGGAGACCACGGTAGAGGTCAATCCGGATTCCGCAAGTCCCGGGCAGCTTGCGCTCCTGCGCAGGCTGGGGGTCAACCGTCTTTCCATCGGGGCGCAGAGCTTTGACGACCGATTGCTGCGCAGCATCGGCCGTCTGCACGACGCCGCGCAGGTGACGGCGACGGTGAAGGCCGCCCGTGCCGCGGGATTTGATAATGTCAACCTCGATCTGATGTATGCGCTTCCCGATCAAACGCCGCAGCAGTTTTACGACAGTCTTCGACGCGCCTTTGCGCTGGAGGCGGAGCATCTCTCGGCTTATGGTCTCAAGGTGGAAGCAAACACGCCCTTTGGACGCATGGGAGACGCGCTGATCCTTCCGGACGAGGATACCTGGGCCGAGGAATATCTCACGCTCTGCCGCCTTGCGGAAGAGGCGGGACTGAAGCAGTATGAAATCTCCAATTTTGCGCGGCCCGGCAGGGCCTCCCGCCACAATCTCAAGTATTGGATGCTGGAGGAGTATCTGGGGCTCGGCCCCGCCGCGCACTCCTTCTTCCGAGGGAGGCGTTTTGGGTTTTCCCGCGATCTTTCCGCCTTTCTCGCCTACTATGAAACGCCGAGAGAGCAGAGGGGATCCCCAGCGGCGCTGCTCAGCGAGTGCAGCGCGATCACAGAGCAGGATCTGCTTCTCGAGGATGTGATGCTCGCCCTGCGGACGGCGCGGGGGATCGATCTGCTGCGGTTCCGGGAGCGCCACGGAAAAGATTTTGAGGAGCTTGCAGGCGCGAAACTGCAAAAGTATCTTTGCGCGGGGCTGATGTGCAGGGAGGATGGGCGCATCCGGATGACTCCGCGGGGGTTTTTGGTCAGCAATGCGATCCTGGCCGAGCTGCTCGATCAGGTCGAGTCGGAATGAGGTGTTTTGTGCAGAGCGGACGGTGTTTTCGGTGGGGATAAAGTCCGGACGGGGAGCGCAGGATGTGCAGGTTATCGAGCGCCTGCGGCAGAACGGGATGCCGCCATGGCGCGGAGCGCCTCTTTTTCTCAAATGCTGGCTCCGACCGCAAAATGTTCTTGACCGAAGGGATTCGGTGTGATACAATACGTTATGGCTTTTTGATCGGCTGTCCTTCGTCGAAGCGGGAGCGGCAAAGCCTTAAAAAGCGAGGGTTTTTTTATGCTTGTATAGCTCAGTTGGTAGAGCAGCGCATTCGTAATGCGCAGGTCGTCAGTTCGAGTCTGACTACAAGCTCCAAAAAACGCCCTGACCGTAAGGTCGGGGCGTTTTTTGCAGGAAAAGGGAAACGCGTTTGCCGTGTTTTGCCGAATGGGTCAGGTGTTGCTTCAAAAAAAGATTTCTGTGCGGAAAGAGTGCAAAGGTGCAATTGACAGAACCATGCGGCTTCGTTTATGATTGTGATAGGAAACTATCACCGATAGACAATGCCGCGATACGAGGCTTTGCTCAGGGACAAACGATAAAAGGTTAAGGAGGCGCAGCACATGTATCAACTTTGGAACACATTAAAAGAGCTGAAGAAGCTGAAATGGATCGAGCTTTCCCATCCGCTGAACAACAGCAGTCCTTACTGGAGCGGAATCCCCGAGGGTTCTGTGGAGCTCGGCAAGGTTCTGTTTGACCGGGGAAACCCCATGCTGGAATGTCAGATCCAAAGCTTCCGTTTCCCGGGACAGTTCGGCACCCACATTGATTTTCCGGCGCACTTTGTCAAGGGCGCGCCCACTTCTGAGAGCTTTGGCGTGCAGGACGGCGTTTTTCCCCTGTGCATCATCGATGTGACCGACAAGGTGGAGAAGGATGTGCACTATGCCGTTACGGTGGCGGACATCCAGGAGTATGAGAAAAAGTACGGAGAGATTCCGGACGGAGCCTTCGTGGCGCTGCGGACCGGATGGTCGAAGTTCTGGCCCGACATGAATGCGCTTTCGGGCATCGCAGAAGACGGAAGCGAAAACTTCCCCGGCTGGTCGCTCGACGCACTGCGGTATCTTTATGAGGTTCGCAACGCCGCCGCCAACGGCCATGAGACGCTGGATACCGACGCCTCTGCCGAGGCTGCGGCGGCAGGGGATCTGGCCTGCGAGCGCTATGTGCTCTCCAAGGGCAAGCTGCAGGTGGAGCTTCTGTGCAATCTGGACAAGCTTCCGCCGGCGGGAGCCCTCGTTGTGGTGGCGTGGCCCCGTTTTGAAGGGGCAAACGGCCTGCCTGTTCGCGTTTGGGCCATCACGGAATAATCTGCGCACATCCGACAGGGTGTGTGGGAAAACCTTCGGGAAATAAGCGGCCGCCGCAGCCTTTTGGCTGCGGCGGTTTTGCAGGGGAAGGGATTTTGAAGGAGCGGGCCAGGCATACGTAGAGGCACAGGGCAATTTGTCCTGCGCCTCTTTTGCTCATTCTGATCGTTTCACTTGTCCAAGACTTCCACCTGGATGGCGGCGACGGCTTCTTCCATGAGGATGATCTCCTCCGGACTCAGGCTGATATCCAGACATCTTGCGTTGTCTGCCGCGTTGGACGGACGGCGCATGCCGACCAGCAGGCTCATGCGGTCGTACTGGGTCAGCGCCCAGGCCTCCACCAAGTTGGCAAAGCTGCAGGAGTAGGTCCGGCACATAGGTTCCCAAATGGAAAACGCTTTGCGAAGTCCCTCCTGATACCGCTCCTGCACCCATGGCAAACGCGAGCGGATATCGGTCTTTTCAAAGCGGCGATTCAGAAACTCCGGCGAGGTGAGAAAGCCCTCTTCCAGCACGCCGTAGGTCTGGAACACCGTGTTGTATTTTTTGGCGGTCGGGAAGTAGTCCCGCCCGTGGAAAGGAGAGAGGATGCTGAAAAACTCCTGCACGACCGAAATGCCGTCGGATCTCCGGGCCGAACTCTGCTTGTACTCGTCCAGATCTGCCGGCTGGCTGTTGGAGAGGCCGTAGGTGCGGATTTTCCCCGCCTTGATCAGATCCTCAAGAGCGCCGACGGTTTCTTCGACGGGAAAGCTTTTGCAGACATAGTGGACGATAACGGAATCCAGATAGTCGGTCTGCATCCGCTGCAGAGAATCCTCCACATCCTTTTTTACCGCGTCGGCGCGGGTGTCGTTGTTGACGGTTTGGCCGTCGCGGGAATAATGAAAATTGCCGCCTTCGCCGCGCCAGTTGAGAGAACACTTGGTCTGCAGCACAAAATCGTGTCTGCGGCCCTTCAAAGCGCGGCCCAGTAATGCTTCGCTTACCCCGGTTCCGTATACGGGAGCCGTGTCGATATAGTTGATACCATGTTCACGGCAGGCGTCGAGAAGACTTGCCGTCTCTTCGACCGTGGAATCTTTGTCCGACCATACGCTTCCGCCGCCCAGTCCCCAGGTGCCGAGCGCGACCACGGAAACGTCGATATCCGTATTGCCGAGTTTTTGATACTTCATGGCGTGACCTCCCCTTTTCCGGCTGTTTTCGATCGTTGCGGGATGCCGCATGCATCCGTTTCCCTGTAGGATAAAGTATCCCCTGTCAAAAGTCAAGCAGGGAAGAGATCTGAGCAGAGTTCCGGATGCAATAAGGATTCCCCCGAATCATACGATTTCTCATGGGTATCGCGGAAGGCCGCGGCGATTTTGCAGGGAAAGAGGCCTTGAAGGAGCAGGCCAAAAAGTCAAAGAGGCACAGGGCAATCTGCCCTGCGCCTCTTTTGCGTTTTTATCAGGGAAAGGGGGAAAAAGAAGGGGAAGGTCTCTCAAGCAT
>JAFRSP010000049.1 GCA_017427525.1 Clostridia bacterium | reverse complement strand
TGAGGTCACAAGCGAAGCCATCGGGGAGATGGTGATGGATCGCCTGAAAGAGATTGACGATATTGCCTATATTCGATTTGCCTCGGTTTATCGTCAATTTCGGGATATTGATTCTCTCAACGAGGAGATCAGCAAGCTGATGAGCGAGCGCAAGGGATGACCTTGTCATGCAAATAAAAATAACGCCCTGTCGCAGATAATTTCGTACCGCGACAGGGCATTTTCTATTTTGCGGAAGACTTCCATCAGCCCGCTTCGATGGGAAAATCCAACCGTGCAGATTATAACGTACCGAGGAAGCGCATGGAGATCGGGGAACAGGGATTTGAAGCGACAAAACGAAAGGGAATCAGAAAACAAAAGGAATCCGTTGAAGCTTACAAAAGCGGCTTCTCAGGCCAGGTCCTCCCGCTTTTTGAGGAGATTTTTAAAATCCTCAAAGGCGATCTCTTTTTTGCCCGGGTCGCGCAGCAACGCGGCGGGGTGCAGGGTCGCCATGATGGGGATGCCGCCCCGCTCAAACCACACGCCGTGCTCCTTCATGATGCGAAAATCGGGCTTGATCAGTTTCATTGCCGCGATGCGTCCAAGGCAGACGATCAGCTTCGGTTGGATGAGTTCGATCTGCCGCTCCAAGAATCCGATGCAGGCGGCTTCTTCTTCGGGCAGGGGATCTCTGTTTTTGGGCGGGCGGCATTTTACGATATTGGTGATATACACAGATTCACGCGGAAGATCAAAGGCCTTTAGATAGAGATCCAGAAGCTGACCGGCCCGCCCCACAAAGGGCTCCCCAGTGAGATCCTCCTGTTCGCCGGGGCCCTCGCCCACAAACAGGATATCGGCATTTCGGTTGCCCACGCCAAATACCACATTGGTGCGGGTTTGGCAGAGAGAACACGCCCTGCAGGCTTTGCAGGTCTGCTCCAGTTCTTCAAAGCTCAATTCATACAGGAAAGGATCGTTCACAAAAGCACCTCCTTGAAGCGGAACGCGCTGTAAAAGTGCAGGGCGGAACCGTGAAGCCCGCTTTGCATCGACGCACAGGGGTCATCATTTCAAAATGCAGCCTGTCGAAACCCTTATGGGACGAGCGGACTTCGGAAAGCCGCGGGATGGATAAAGAAATGCGCCCCCTCAAAAGGTTCAAGGAAGGGCGCATTTGGTGCGACCAAGTCTGTAAGCCGGGTTCTGTATTCGACAATCATCTATCTGTGGCTGCCCGTTGCCAAACAGCTCATGCCACCTACCTGAACATACGCCGGGCAAGCGTTGTCCGAAAATCGGACAGTTCTTTGCGGTGTTGCTCCGAATTGGGTTTACATGGCCATCCAGTCACCTGGATGCCGGTGGGCTCTTACCCCGCCTTTCCACCCTTACCGGTAAAGACCGGCGGTATCTCTCTGTTGCACTGTCCCTGAAGTCGCCTTCGGTGGGCGTTACCCACAATCCTGCCCTGTGGAGCCCGGACTTTCCTCATGTGCGGCCTTTCGGCACCTGCACACGCGACTGTCTGACTTACTCGCAAGGATATTGTAGCCTACTGAGAAACACTTGTCAAATCGTGAGACCACAAAAGTGTGTGAAAGAAATCGGCGTATGCTTCCCGAGGGATCTCCTTTGTTTCATAGAAAAGAATTGAAAAACAGACGCATATAAAATATAATAGATTCAAAAATAACGTATTGGCTGCCGTCGATCTGCAAAGAAGAAACGAAATGCGGCATATCGGGGCAGCGCTTTGGATACGGATGCGATAACGGAGGCCATTTCATGAATCAAAAGCTGCAGGAGTTTTACAGCCAGATCTCGGGGCGAAATATTGCGGTAATCGGAATCGGAGTGAGCAACACTCCGTTGATCCGGCTGTTGACTGAGCATGGCGCGCATGTCACGGCGTGCGACAAGAAGGAAAAAGCTGCGCTGGGAGAGGTCGCTGAGGAGCTGGAGGCGCTCGGCGTCTCGCTCCGCCTTGGAGAGGGATATCTCGATGAGCTGAACGCGGAGCTGGTTTTCAAGACGCCGGGGATGCGTTTTGACCATCCGGCGCTGGAAAAAGCGCGGGCGGCCGGCGCCGTTGTCACCAGTGAAATGGAAGTGTTCTTTGAACTCTGCCCCTGCCGGCTCATCGCGGTGACGGGAAGCGATGGAAAATCAACGACGACAACCCTGATCGCTCGTCTGCTTGAGGCGGCAGGATACACCGTGCACCTCGGCGGAAATCTTGGTCGGCCACTTCTGCCGGATATCGAAAAGATCAAGGAAGAGGATCTTGCAGTGCTGGAGCTCTCGAGCTTTCAGCTCCACACCATGAAGAAGAGTCCTCATATCGCGGTTGTGACAAACCTGTCGCCCAACCATCTCGATGTGCACCGTTCCATGGAGGAGTATGTCGACGCCAAGCGCAATATCTATGCGTATCAGGGAGAAGAGGATCTTTTGGTGATCAATGCCGACAATTCGATCACAGCCTCCTTTGCACCTTTGGCAAAGGGACGTGTGAGAACCTTCGGAAGCCGTGAAGGGAATTATCTTTACACAGATGAGGCGCACAATATCCTGCACAACGGAAACATTCTGCTGCGCCGAGACGAGGTTTTGCTGCCCGGCGACCACAATATTGAAAACTACATGGCGGCGATCTGTGCCGTGAGGGATCTGGTTCCCATGGAGGCGATCCGCAGAGTGGCCGGAAGCTTTCAGGGGTTGGAGCACCGTCTGGAGTTGGTACGCACCTTGAACGGCGTGCGCTACTACAACGACTCGATCGCCTCGAGCCCCACCCGAACCATCGCCTGCCTCAATTCTTTTGACCAGAAGCTCATCCTGCTGCTGGGCGGATATGACAAGCATATTCCCTTCGACACACTCGGAGAAGCCCTGTGCGGCAAGGCCAAGGCCGTTGTGTTGGTGGGAGCCACGGCGGATGCGATCGAAACGGCGATCCGCAGTGCGTCGGGTTTTGAAACCGATCCTCCCGTGATCTTCCGGAAGGAGAATATGGAAGACGCGGTTGCGGCTGCCCGCAGCTTTGCCGTCCCGGGAGACGTGGTCGTTTTGTCTCCCGCCTGTGCCAGTTTTGATCTTTACAAGAATTTCATGGAGCGTGGGCACCGCTTCAAACGGTGCGTTGCGGCTCTGGAAGAAGTATAAATTCCATGCTGTATCCGCAGCGGGAACTGTAAAGGAAAAGGAAGGAGTGAAGATATGGACATCAAACAGATTCTCTTTGATCTCTCGCAGAGAACGGCCTGCTCCGGCATGGAGTATCGCTGTGCCGAGCGCGTGAAGGAACTCTTCACCCCGTATTGCGACGAAATCCTTGTCGATGCCCTGCACAACGTCTTGGCCATTCGTCACTGCGACGACGAGGATGCGCCGACCGTGCTGTTCGACGCGCATATGGACGAGATCGCCATGGTGATCACCGGAATTCGTGACGACGGGTTTCTCACGTTCAACAGTTTGGCGGGCATCGATCGGCGGACGATTCTAGCAGCTGAAGTGACGGTGCACGCACAGGACGGGGATTACTATGGGATTGTCAGTGCGATTCCGCCTCATCTCTCGTCTGAAGCAGACAGGAAGAAAACCCCGGAATTCGACACCCTCTGTATCGATGTGGGCTTTGGAGGAGAGAAGGCCAAGCAGATTTTCTCCACCGGGGATTTCGTCACTCTGCGCGCGGCCCCGGCCGAGCTTTTGGGTTCTATCGTCACCGGAAAGACCTTCGACGATCGGGCTTCGGTCACGGCGATTCTGTATGCCATGCACGAAGTGAAGGATGTGAAACTGCCCTTTCATGTCTGTGCTATGCTTTCGGCACAGGAGGAGCCGGGGCTGAGGGGCGCAAAGGTGGGAGCCCATCGGATCGATCCGCAGGAGGCCATCGCAATCGACGTCTGCCACGCGCTGATTCCGGAATGCCCCAGAGAAAAGACCTCCATCCTCGGGAAGGGGCCGGTTTTGACCTATGCCCCTATTTTGGATCGAGAGCTGGTGAAGAAGCTCGAGGAAATTGCGGCCGACCGAAATATCCCGGTGCAGACCGAGGCCTCGGTCGGAACGACCGGCACCAACGCCTACTCCATTTTCGCTTCGAACTGCGGGGTGAAGACCGCGCTGATCTCGATTCCGCTCAAGTATATGCACTCTGCCATCGAAACCCTCGATGTGCAGGACGTGAAAAATGTCGGAAGGCTTTTGGCCGCCTATCTGCTCGAGAAGAAGGAGGCGATGACTCGTGCTTGAACTCATTCGAACGCTCTGTGAACCGGCCGGCGTCAGCGGGAACGAACGGGAGATCGCCGAAAAGATCAAGGAGCTTGCCACGCCGCTCGCCGATTCCGTTGAGATCGATGCGCTGGGCAACGTGCTCGCCTTCAAAAAGGGAAAAAGCAGCGCCAAGACCCTGATGGTCGATGCGCACATGGACGAGGTGGGAATCCTCGTCAACTATATCACGGAAGACGGGTTTTTGAAGTTCACGGGGATCGGCGTGGACGCCAGAGTGCTCAATGGTCGCCGCTTTCTGTTGGGCGATAAGCGGGTTCTTGCCGTAGCAGGGACGAAGCCGATCCACCTGCAGTCGATGGAAGAGCGCGCGATCGCGCCCGCCATGGACAAGCTCTATCTGGATATCGGAGCCGCCGACGCCGCAGAGGCGAAAAAGCATGTGCGGGTGGGAGACACCGGCATCTTCAATTCGGAGTTCCTTTGCTTTGGAGACGGCTTGATCAAGGGACGCGCGCTCGACAACCGGATCGGCTGTGCTGCTGTACTCAAGAGCATGGAGCTGCAGCCGCTTTACGACACTTGGTTTGTCTTTTCGGTGCTGGAAGAGAGCGGCGGCTTTGGGGCGAGGGTCGCCTCCATGCGCATCCAGCCGGATCTTGCCATCGTAGTGGACACCACGACCAGCGCCGACCACGTGGAAAAGCCCGAGGCATCCAAGGCCTCATACCTGGGGAAGGGACCCGTGATCTTCCTGATGGAATCTACTACCTACTATCGGCCGGAGAGCGTGGCAAAGCTCCGCAGGATCGCCGATGAGGCGGGAATCCCTTGGCAGCACAAGAGCGTGACCATGGGCGGCTTGAATTCGGGCTCCATTCAGAGAACGGGACGCGGCTGTGAGACGGTTGCGATCGCAACACCTTGCCGGTATCTGCACTCGGCGGTCTGCACGGCCAAGCTGGAGGATTCGGAGAACACGGCGAAACTGCTTTCCGCCATGCTGCAGAGCAGCGAACTGTAACCACGCCCGCATGTTTGCGGCCGTTTGTCCGCCGTACAGGACGAAAACGGGCCGAAACGAAACGACGGAACATGTACGGAGAGAGGGGATAGGTATGGAACTCTTTAAGAAAATGGTGGAAACTCTGTCTGTCAGCGGAAACGAAGAAGCGCTGGCGGATTTGATCGAGCGAGAGGTGGCGTCCTATGCCGACGAGATCACCCGTGACGTGATGGGAAATCTGATTGTCCGCAAAAAGAGCGCGAATCCCTCTGCAAAAAAATTCATGCTCAGTGCGCACATGGATGAGATCGGCATGATGGTCACCTATGCCGAGGAAACGGGCTACCTGCGCTTTGCGAATGTGGGAGGGCTCCGTCCGGTCTTTTTGATCGGCCAGCCGGTTCTCTTCAAAAACGGCGTGCGGGGCACGGTGATGTATGAAACCAAGGTAGAGCCCAAAGATCTCAAGCTTGACTCCCTCTATATCGATATCGGCGCCGAAAGCAGGGAAGAGGCCCTCTCGATGGTTTCGGTCGGCGACGTCTGCGCGCCCGCCGGCACCGTTTTCAACATCGGAGCTCATCGTTTTGCCGGCAAATCGCTGGACAACAAGATCTCCTGCTACGTGCTCATCCGCGCCCTTCAGAAGCTGAAGGAAACCGTGTACGACGCCTATTTTGTCTTCTCGACGCAGGAGGAGCTCGGTCTGCGCGGTGCAACCACGGCGGCTTATGCCATCGATCCCGATTTCGGAATCGCCATCGATGTCACGGGAGTCGGCGACATGCCCAACATGGCTGCCCCCAACGATGTCAAGCTGGGAAAGGGAGCCGCGGTCAAGGTGCGCGACAGCAGCGTGATCTGCTCCCGTCAGATGGTCTCTTTCCTGAGAGACTGCGCCAAGGAGGCGGAGATTCCTTTCCAGATGGAGGTCTTGCTCTACGGGGGGACCGACGCCGGCGTGATTCATCTCACCCGCGACGGCGTGGTGACCGGCGGAATTTCGGTTCCCGCCCGCAACATCCACTCGCCTGTGGAAACCGCAGACTGGCGGGATGTGGAGGCCTGTATCGATCTGGTGGTCGAGGCGCTCGGAAAAGAAATCTCCTAAAGACCATTCGGAAAATCGATTGAAGTGCTTTGCCGAGCCCGCAGACGGAAGGCCTCCGTCTGCGGACTCGGCAACCTGCGCAAAACAAAAAAGGTTGTAAATTCGACTCCGACACGATATAGTAGAGACAACGATTTTTGCTGGTTTCCAAATGCAATGTGGAACAAAGAATCCATACAGAACAGAGAAACGGTTGAATACGATGATTGAGCGTTTTGAAAATACAGATATAACGATGATCCGAGAACTGCTCTCGGATGAGCCGGACCTGCTCATCCGCTTCCAGACCGGCCAGGCTGCTCTGGATCTGCTCTATTTTGATGCATGGGTGCAGCGGGACGAGCAGGGGGAGGTTCACGGGCTGATTTTCCGCAGCTACGGCGACTTCTTTATTTCGGGAGACAAAGAGATGGATCTGGAAGAGGCGGCCTCCTTCTTGGGCTTTATGCCGATGCTCTACTCTCTTTCCGGAAACGATGAACTGCTGGAAGGGTTGGTTCCTCTGCTCAAGCGGGTGCGATCCACCACTGTGTGCGGCGTCGCCAGGCAGGAGGAAGCGCCAGAGCTTCCCGTCGGCCCCATTGCATTTTGTGAGGCCGCCTGTGCGGAGGACTACCGCAAGGCCTATGATCTTATCAAGCGGGCGGGAGAGAGCGAGCTTTCCGACTTTGAGGAGTACTACATTACTCGCCGCGGACTAAACAAGAAAGATTGCGGAAGAACCTATTTTTTGGGTTCCTCTGATTCGGCATATTCTACGGTCTCCACCACTGGAGAGGGAGACGGCATGGCCCTTTTGACCGACGTTGTCACCGATGAGAATCGCCGCAGGATGGGACACAGCAGCGCGCTTGTCACCCAGATCTGCTTTGATCTACACGCTGCAGGGCTGATTCCCCATGTGACTTACTCCACGTCGCAGGCTGAGCACTTCTTTGCACGGCTGGGCTTTCGGCCCTGTGGACAATTTACCTATGTCCGCTTTGACCCGCTCATCGATTTCGATTGAGGCAGGCGGGAAGATTACGTAAAACGAGGGACCCCCATGGAGTATTACTACAAATTTGATTTTTCTCCGGAGTTGGTGCGGTTGGCCGACAGAGTGGAAGAGAAACTCGTTCCCCGATTTGCCGAGATCGACCGCATCTCCAAAATCAACTCACAAAAGGTGCACTATGCCTTTCGCAGCTGTGCGGTCAGCGATACGCACTTTGTCGGCACGACCGGCTACGGGTATGACGATCGCGGACGCACTGTGATCGATCGGGTGTATGCCGCCGCCTTCTGCGCGGAAGACGCCCTGGTGCGTCACTTCATGCTGAGCGGCACGCATGCGCTCACCACGGCGCTGTTCGGCATTTTGCGGCCGGGCGACACCATGCTTTCGGTCGCGGCAAAACCTTATGACACTTTGGACAAGGTGATCGGGCTGCGTCCCACCTGCGGCTCGCTTGCCGAATTTGGGATTCGCTATGCGCAGGTGGAATTGAACGAAGCGGGCAGACTGGATTTCGATGCGATCGAGCAGGCGCTTGCCTCGCATCCGACCATGGTCTACCTCCAGCGGTCGCGGGGCTATGCAGTGCGGCCCTCCATCTTTGTGGATGAGATTCGGGAGGTTGCCCGTCTGGTCAAGCGGGTAAGCCCGGAAAGCGTTTTCTTTGTCGATAACTGCTATGGGGAGTTTGTGGAGCTTTCAGAGCCCATCGAGACGGGAGCCGACCTGATGGCAGGTTCCCTCATCAAGAATCCCGGCGGCTCTATGGCGGAGTGCGGCGGATACATCGTCGGAAGAGAAAAACTGGTGCAGCGCTGCGCCTATCGCCTGACAACGCCGGGGCAGGGGAAAGACGTCGGCCCCTCTTTGGGCCAAAACCGTAATCTGCTGCGGGGCTTTTACTTCGCGCCCTCCATCACGGGCAATGCGCTCAAGACGGCTGTTTTTGCAGCGGCGCTTTTCGAAGAGATGGGGTTCGAGTGCTCCCCCCGGTGGAATGATCCGAGAACCGATATTGTGGAGCAGGTGATTTTTCACAGACCTGAGCCCCTGATCTCTTTCTGCCAGGGGATCCAGTCGGGCTCTGCCATCGATTCCTTCGTGCGCCCAGAGCCTTGGGCCATGCCGGGCTATACAAATGAGGTGATCATGGCGGCCGGCGCATTTGTGCAGGGGTCTTCCATCGAGCTTTCGGCGGACGGGCCGCTGCGCGAGCCCTACGCTGCATATATGCAGGGCGGGATCATCTATGATACTGCCCAGATCGGGATTCTTTCGGCGGCGCAGAAGCTGCTCGACGACGGTTTGGTGGAGGTCAGGCTGTGATTGTACTCGGGGTGGATCCGGGCATTGCCTCGGTGGGATATGGTTTGGTTTCGTATGAGAAGAATCATTTTTCGCCGATCGAGTTCGATACCTTTCGCACCAAGGCGGGGTTGGAGCTGCCGCAGCGGCTGTTGCTCATTTCGGAATTCTTTGATGAACTGCTGAGCCGGTATAAAGTCGACGCCATGTCGGTGGAGGAGTTGTTTTTCAACACGAATGTCACCACGGCCATTCAGGTGGGCCATGGAAGAGGGGTCATCCTGCTTGCGGGGGCGAGAGCCGGCGTTCCGGTTTTTGAATACACCCCGATGCAGGTCAAATTGGCCGTGGTCGGATACGGAAAGGCGGAAAAAAAGCAGGTTCAGCAAATGACCAAAATGCTGCTGGGCCTGCCGGAGATCCCAAGGCCGGACGATACGGCGGATGCGCTTGCCCTGGCCATCTGCCACGCGCACTCTGCCGGTTCCAGGCTGGCGGCCTTTCGTTCCGGCGACATGAAACGAGCGCCCAAGGCGTAGGATAGAAAGGGGAGAAACCCGCTGTGTTTGCCTATCTTCGGGGAGCCGTTGCCGCCAGCGGAACGGATTTTGTGGTGCTGGATGTAAACGGCGTGGGATTTCGTGTGACGAGTTCCTGGCAGACCATTTCGAAACTGCCTGCACAGGGCGAGCTTTGCACGCTGTATACCTACCTCTATGTCAGAGAGGATGCCATGGCGCTCTTCGGCTTTTCAACCGAGGCCGAGCTCCAGTGTTTTGAGATGCTGATCTCGGTGACGGGGGTCGGCCCCCGTGTGGCGGTTGCCATCTTGTCAGAGCTCTCCTACGAAGAGTTTGCGTTTGCAGTGGCTTCCAAAGATGTGAAAAAGCTGACCATGGCGAGCGGCGTCGGCAATAAGCTGGCGCAGCGCATCATCATGGAGTTGGCCGATAAGCTGGCAAAAGAGAGCTTTTTGCCGAGCGGGGGCAGAATCGAACATGCTGCGCCGCGAAGCGGTGACAATGCCGACGAGGCAGTCTCCGCTCTGGCAGTGCTCGGGTATTCCCAGACGGAGGCGCTTCGTGCGGTTCGCTCCTTCAACACAGAGGGGCTCTCTTCTGAGGAAATCATCAAAGCGGCGCTCAAATTGCTGATGCGGCAGTGACGCCGTGCGGTTCAAAAAACGAATGAGAGGAGGAGAGATTCGTGTCTCATTCTGATGAATTCGATATTGATCTCGACAATCGGTTGATCGGGCCGGGTTTTGCGGTCGAGGATTCCATGATCGAGCAAAGCCTTCGTCCGCGCACTTTGGATGAATATATCGGACAGGAAAAGGTCAAGGAAAACCTGCGTGTCTTCATGCAGGCGGCAAAAGGAAGAGGGGAGCCGCTTGACCATGTGCTGCTGCACGGACCGCCCGGACTCGGAAAGACCACGTTGGCCAACATCATTGCCAATGAGATGGGCGGCTCCATGCGGGTGACCTCCGGACCGGCCATCGAAAAGCCGGGGGATCTGGCGGCGCTGCTCACAAATCTGGAATTCAACGACGTGCTGTTTATCGACGAGATCCACCGTCTTTCCCGTTCGGTGGAAGAGGTGCTCTACTCTGCGCTGGAGGACTTTGCGCTCGACATCATCCTTGGGAAGGGGCCCTCTGCCCGCTCCATTCGGTTGGATCTGGCGCATTTCACCCTGATCGGGGCGACCACCCGATACGGACAGCTTTCCGGTCCGCTGCGGGACCGCCTCTCGGTGCCGCTCAAGCTGGAGCTCTACTCGGTGGAGGAACTGACGCGGATCGTCACCCGTTCTGCCGGTGTTTTGGGAGTTCCCATCGAGAAAGACGGCGCCATTGAGATCGCGTCGCGCTCGCGCGGTACGCCTCGCGTGGCGAATCGACTGCTCAAGCGCGTCCGTGATTTTGCGCAGGTCGAAGGTGATGGAGTGATCACCGAGAAGATCGCCCGTTCGGCTCTCTATCGGCTCGAGGTCGATGAGCTTGGGCTCGACAATCTTGACAAGCGTCTGCTCACCGCGATTATTCAATTCTACGGCGGCGGTCCGGTGGGACTTGAAACACTGGCCGCAACGGTAGGGGAAGAGGCTGTGACCATCGAAGAGGTCTGTGAGCCCTATCTGCTTCAGATCGGATTTCTCAACCGCACGCCGCGCGGTCGCTGTGCGACAAAACTTGCCTATGAGCATTTGGGGCTCCCTCTCCAAGGCAGCGACAATTCTCAGGTTTC
>JAFRSP010000048.1 GCA_017427525.1 Clostridia bacterium | reverse complement strand
TCCTTGGTCGCGGAGGCTGCTTCCACAGAGACCTTTGCAGGCTCTGCGGCGTCGACGGAATCCTTCTGAAGACCCATGGCGATGACGTTGATGGGCAGAATGCCCACAACCATCATGATGGCCAGGATCATGCAAAAGATTCTGTCAATTTTTCTCGGTTTGCGCCCCATGAACAGCATTCCTTTCTATATTTGTATTTGGATGATTCTTTGTATTTTCAAAACCGGCAGATTCCTCCGCCGTGGTTTTGGGCATAAAAACAGGGACTGCCCAGTATGCGCTGTCCCTGTCGCGTAAAAAAAGCTCATTGATACCGTTTGGGAAGAGGCGGGACCCCACCGATATCAATGCGCTTTTTTTACACACATCATAGTAGGTTGTTAGGTTTATATCCATTCCATTTCATCATCGAAGCAACAGAAGAGCAGATATGGGTTCCCATACCTGTCATCCGCTTCATTCGCTTTATCATAGCGTTTTCCATAGCTCTGTCAGCCTGCTTCATCTTCGTTGCTCCGTCTGCATAATATTAATCGTTCTTAATAGTACACCCAAAAATATGCAATTTTCTGCCGAAACATACAGGTTTTTGTCCTGAATATTCACAGGATTTTTCCCTGTTTCGGATCTGATTTTTCGGATTTTTTTGCCTCAAAAATTCCGTAAAATACTTGTTTCTCATATCTTCAATAATGAGATACAAACGCATTTTACTACAGTTTTGTTAGTGTTGCAATAGTTTTTTGGGGATTCTGTGTAAAAATTTTAGCACTTTTTTCTACAAATCCAACAAAACCGTTTGAGCGCTTGAGAGATTCCAACTGTTGAGAAAGATTCACCTATAAGTTTTATGTGGTTTTCCTGAAATGCCCTGTATCTTTCTTGCCCCGCCTGTTCCGACTCCCTTTTATGCATTGCCGAAAAAATCCTTGAAAAATAGACAACATGACCAAGCGATTTCCCGTCGTCCGCCAATGTGATACATATGTATCCGAGACGGCAACGGAACGACATTCCAAACAATCAGTACGGATTCCCTGAAGGAGGGATCGTGCTTTGTTATTCCTTATTTTCATATGAGGCCGATTTGCCTCTCTGCCGCAGCGGTCCGCTGCCGGCGAGGATCGCTGAAAAGCGCTCCCTTTTTGTGCCGAAAGACTCCCCAGCTTCCCATCGATCGCACTATTTTCTGTGAAAGGATATGCCGCCGTCTTGAAAGACATTCCTCCTCTGCCGCAGGGATCACAGGAGCGCTGCTTCTCTTTCCCCTGCGGCGCGTGATTCCCTCTTTCCGGTGGCGCGTGATTCCCTCTCTCCGCGGGGACGGAACACTCCTCCAAAGACTGGATTTCTGTTTGAAAGCCGAATTCCCCCCTTCGCAGGAGGGTAAATTTTATGGAAATTGTCTATTGACAGGAAACAAAAGTTCCTGTATAAAAGAATCCAACAGCCCGCCGGAGCACTCCGGCTAAAAACGGGAGGATCTCAAATGCATCCGTCAATCGGCAACAGCATGATGATGTGCAACATGCGCTCTAAGATGCGCATGTGCTTTGCCGTGCCTATTTGAGTCTCTCGGAATCCGCAGCTTTGCAGCCGGAGAGCCAAATGGGCTCTCCGGATTTTTTATGGGCGGGTGATAAACATGAAAAAGCTTTTAATCTCTCTGCTTCGCCACAATTTCCGATATCAGCGAATGTGACGCTCTCTTTTCGTTCAGGCAGCCGCAAATCGGTTGCCGGTCCGTTACGATAGGATCGATGGTATGAGATAGTATGAATGAAAGAGGGATTGTCATGAGTCATTACAAATTTGAAACCTTGCAGCTTCACGTTGGACAGGAGCAGGCCGATCCGGCAACCGGCGCCAGAGCCGTTCCCATTTATCAGACCACTTCCTATGTGTTCCCCAGCGCCGCCAGCGCAGAGGCCCGCATGAACCTGAGCGAGTCCGGATACACCTACGGCCGGAATACCAATCCCACCCAGGAGATCCTGGAACGGCGCCTGGCCGCCCTTGAGGGAGGCGTCGGCGCGCTGGCGCTGGCCTCCGGCGCCGCGGCCATCACCTATACGCTGCTCTCCCTCGCACAGCAGGGAGATCACATCGTCGCGCAGAAGACCATCTACGGCGGCAGCCGCAATCTGATGGCCAATCTTCTGCCGCTCTACGGCATCAATACCACCTTTGTCAATGCGCATGACATCGCGGAAGTGGAGGCTGCCGTTCAGCCCAACACCAAGGCCATCTATCTGGAGACGCTGGGCAATCCCAACTCCGATATTCCGGATCTCGACGCCATTGCCGCCATCGCCCACCGCAATTCCATTCCGCTGGTTGTCGACAACACCTTCGGCACCCCCTACCTCATCCGGCCCTTTGAGCACGGAGCCGATATCGTGGTGCACTCGGCCACCAAATTTATCGGCGGCCACGGCACCGCGCTGGGCGGCGTGATCGTCGATTCCGGCAAGTTCGACTGGAGGGGCAGCGGAAAATTCGCCCCCATCTCCGATCCGAACCCCAGCTATCACGGCACCTCCTTTGTGGATCTGGCGGGAAATGCCGCTTTCATCACCTATGCCAGGGCCATCCTTCTGCGCAGCACCGGCGCCACCATCTCCCCCTTCAACGCCTTCCTGCTCCTGCAGGGCGTGGAAACCCTTTCGCTGCGGGTCGACCGCCACGCGGAAAACACAAAAAAGGTTGTGGAATTCCTGGCGGCCCATCCCCAGGTGGAGAAGGTCAACCACCCCTCTCTGCCGGAGCACCCCGACAACGCCCTGTATCGGAAGTATTTCCCCAAGGGCGGCGCATCCATTTTCACCTTCAACATCAAGGGTGGAAAGAAAGAGGCCCACGCATTCATCGACGCGCTTGAGATTTTCTCCTGCCTCTCCAATGTGGCCGACGTGAAGTCGCTGGTGGTGCACCCGGCCACCGTCACCCACGCCCAGCTCACCCCCGAGCAGCAGGCCGAAAACAATATCTTTCCCGGCACCATCCGCCTTTCCATCGGCATCGAGCATATCGACGACATCATCGCCGACCTGGAAAAGGGCTTTGCCGCGGCGCGCAAGGCATAGTCCTGCCGACGGCGTCCGCCGCGCAGAGAAACCGGCGGGAAGCATAATGCTTCTCTGCTGCTTTGGGAGGAATCCTTATGCCGATTCTGTTTATCAACGCCTGCGTGCGTCCGCAGTCCAGAACCCGGCGCATTGCGGAGTATCTGCTCGACCGGCTTTCGGGAGAGACCGAGACCCTGACGCTCGAGCGAGAACCCATCGCCCCTTTGGACAATGCCCTGCTCGAGCGCCGCACCGCTCTGCTGGAGCAGGGCCGGTTCGACGATCCCATGCTGCGCTATGCCAGACAGTTTGCGCAGGCTGATGAGATCGTGATCGCCGCGCCCTACTGGGATCTCTCTTTCCCCGCGAGCCTCAAGGCCTATTTTGAGGCGATTAATGCGGTGGGCGTCACCTTTGCCTACGATGCGCAGGGCGTTCCGCACGGTCTCTGCCGGGCAAAGCGTCTGTTTTATCTCACCACGGCCGGCGGCCCGATCCTCTCGGACGACCTCGGCTACGGCTATGTGAGGCTGCTCTGCAGCGCCTTCTACGGCATTGCGGACATCCATTATCTCAAGGCGGAGGGACTCGATCTGCCGGATGCGGACGTTGAGGAGCTTCTGCGCCAGTGCTGCCGGCAGATCGACCGACTGCTGAGCGAAACGCCCTCCTGAGCCGCCTCGTCCTGCGGGGGCCCGCCGTGATCCATCAAATTCCAACAAAGAGGAGGATGCGCATTGTCTGATTCACTGTCGCCCTTGGAGAGGATTGCCGAGATGGAGGGCATTCTGGAGCGCTGCTCCAAGGCGGTCGCCTCTCTCTCGGCCGAACTCGATCATGTGGACGGGATGCGGGACGAGATGCTCCGCCTGTTTCGCTACTACGGCAGCGCGGCCTGGTATGAAGACCGCGATCTGCAGCTGCCCGAATCGGTGAAGGCCGGCGTGCTTTCGGAGGATCTGGTCTACGACGAGATCATCGCCCTGCGCGACGCAGCCTTTCATATGCTGGAGCTGGCCTCGGACATTTTGAAAAACCGCATCGCTTAGCCAGAGGAAGGCCTGTGCGCCGCCCTTCGGCAAAGCGGGTTTCCTCTCTTTCAAAAGCGGGCGGGCCGCATTCCGGTTCCGCCCGTTTTTTTCTTTTGTTTTCTTCAAAAATCCTGTATACTATATGAGGAAGAAGAAAAAACAAAGGAGGAGTGTCCATGAAACCCCTGATCGTCTGTTTCAGCGCGGAGGGTACAACAGAAGGGCTGGCAAGGGCGGCGGAGGAGGCCCAAGTGGACTATCGCTATGATACCCAGCTACTGATCGATAGGCGGGAGAAGGCTCTCGACGAGGACGAAATCGCAGACTACATCAAGGCGCACTTCGAGGGCGACAGCCTGCTTGCGGTGGGCGACGAAGATCTGATCAAGATTCATTTCCACACCAACGAGCCCTGGAGGGTTCTGGAGTATTGCAACACCGTTGGTGAAATTTACGATATCGTCATTGAGGATATGATTCGACAGTCGGCGGGCCTGCAGGGATAGGCCTTCTCCCTGCGTCGGGGCCGGCACGGGCTCGTCCCCTTTTGCTGCGCAGGGTTCCCTGGTTTTTGCCCTTTCCCTCGCGGCCGCGGCGCGCCGCGGCATCGGAAAAACCAAAGAAAAGCTGCAGCCCTTCGTGCAGGGCGCGGTTCTGGCCGATGCAAAGCTGGTGAAAACCACCGAACAGCTCATTGACTGGATCGCCTTTTTGCAGCCCTGCGCCCCGTTTTTCCAAAAACAAAAAACAAAGGAGGAAACCCCATGAAACGCATCCTTGCCGTCCATGCCGGGCCCCGTGCCGGCTGGAACACCGACCGACTGATCAAAGAGGCCGCAAAAGGCGCCGAATCGGCCGGCGCACAGGTGGAGTACATCGACCTCTACCGGATCGGTCCCTTTCTGGGCTGCCGCTCCTGCTTTGCCTGCAAGCGTCCGGAGTCCTTCGGCGTCTGCGCCTATCCCGACGCGCTCTCCGAAGTGTTGGAAAAGATCCGGCAGGCAGACGGGCTTATCCTCGGCTCTCCCAACTACCTCGGCAACCTCTCGTCCGGCTTTCGCGCCCTGTATGAGCGGCTGGTCTTCCAGTCGCTGACCTATAACAAGGAGACCCCCTGCTGCAACACGCACCCGATCCCCGTGCTGCTGATCATGACCAGCAACTGCCCCGAGGAGGGGTATGAGGCGAACGGCTATACCGCGCTGCTTGAGAACTACTGCAAGACCCTCTCCGCCTTCGTCGGCCCCACGCAGCTTCTGACCTGCGGAAACACTCTGCAGGTGCCGGACTACAGTCTCTACCAATGGACCCTTTTTGACCCCGAGGCCAAAAAGCTCCACCACGACGAAACCTTTTCGCGCTATCTGGAGCAGGCCTTTTCCCTGGGCGCGTCGCTGTAGCTTTCGGAACACCGCACCGCAAAGCACGACCCCTTTCCCGAATCCCATTGTTTGATCGGAGGACACACGCCATGCCGTTTGACTTCAAAAAGGAGCAAAAAGAACTCTATCTGCCCGGGAGCAAACCGCAGATCCTCGAGGTTCCGCCCATGAACTACCTTGCCGTGCGGGGCCAGGGCGACCCCAACGACCCGGGCGGGGCCTATCAGACGGCCATCGGCCTGCTCTACAACGTGGCCTACACCCTCAAGATGAGCTATAAGACCGCGTATCGCATCGAGGGCTTTTTCGAGTATGTGGTGCCGCCCCTTGAGGGCTTCTGGCAGCAGGATGTGCCCGGAGAGATCGACTATGGCCGCAAGGACGCCTTCCGCTGGATCTCGGTGATCCGTCTGCCCGATTTCGTATCTCCGAACGATGTGGACTGGGCCAAGGCGACAGCCTCTCAAAAGAAGAAAGCCGATTGCTCGGCCGTGGAGTTCTTCTCTGCCTCCGAAGGGCTCTGCGCCCAGATCCTGCACATCGGCCCATACGACGACGATCCGGCGACCGTGGCGCAGCTCAATCGGTTCCTCGAAGAGCAGGGCTATGAAACCGACCTGACCGAGGCCCGTCTCCACCACGAAATCTATCTCTCCGATGTGCGCAGGGTCGCCCCTGAGGCCTGGAAAACCGTGATCCGCCACCCGATCAAAAAGAGGGGCTGACTTCCCCGCGCGGCAGCCCATCTTTTTGAATTGCAAAAAATCGCAGACTGTGGTATACTTTTCCAAACCACATCGAACAAGGAGGTTTTATCATGCTCGAAAAAAACATCGTTGAGGCCGCAAAGCTTCAGGTAAAAGCACTGCTGGAAGCCCCCTCCGCCTGCGCCGAGGTCAAGGCTGCGGCCGAGAGCTGGCTTGCCGCGATCGGCACCGCTGCCGAGGCGGAAGAGACCGCAAAATTCATCGCCGAGCTCAAAGAGGATATCGTGCCGATCGACGGACTGGTTGCCTTTGCCGAGTCCGACGCCGCCGCCAAGGTTTTCGGCGATAAGGCCGCTGCCTTCGCCGCCCATGCCCGCGAGCTCAAGGCCTCCGGCGCCGAGTTCTGCGACTGCGCCGCCTGCACAGCCTGCGCCGCTTTGCTCGACCTTCTGAAGTAACCGAACGAAGGCCCTCCGCCGAGGAGGGCGCCCTGTACAGGGGGCCCGCAGCCAACCATCTTGGCAGCGGGCCCCCCTGTCTGCAACAGTGCAGTAAAAAAAGACCGCCCGGGAGCTTTCCCGGGCGGTTTCTTGTTCTTTTGCTTGTTTCACAAGGTCTTCAGCGACGACGGCCTCCGCGCAGTCTTGCCGAGATGAGATCCACCAGCCAGACCAGCAGGATCAGCCCCAGCGTGATGGCTCCGGCCCGCCGCCAGGCATAGTGGTTCATGGCAAAGATGAGGGGCGCGCCGATGCCGCCCGCACCCACCACGCCCAGCACAGAGGCCTCGCGGGTGTTCACGTCGAACCGGTAGAGCACCGCCGAGGCAAAGGCGGGGATCAATTGCGGCAGCACGGCATACCGAACGCGAAGCAGGGGAGAAATCCCCATCGCGCCCAACGCGCGGTAGGGCCGGAAATCCAGGCTGTCGATGGCCTCGGTGAAGCGCTTGGTGATCAGACCGATACTGCAGACCGCCATGGTCAGCACCCCCGTGAATGCGCCGGGGCCCGCCACACGGATAAAGATGATGCCGTAAATCAGAAAGGGAATGCTGCGCAGCGCCATCACAAACAGGCGGAAGAAGAGGGCGACAGGACCCGGCACCAGACGTGAGGTGCCCAAAACGGCAAGGGGAAGGCTGAGCAGCGCGCCGATCACCGTGCCCACAAAGGCGATGCAGACCGTTTCCAGCAGAAGCCACGGCAGGCCGCCGCTTCCCCCTTCGACCAGAAATCCCCACTCCGGCCACACCAGCCCGGAGAACATGCTTCCCACCGCTTGGATGCTGGTGCGGGAAAAGTCCGGCCGGCCCACCGTGACAAGGCTGAGCACAAACAGCAGGGACAGCGCGGCCAGAATAGCTCTGACCGCGGCGGGACGCGCCGTCTTCTCGCCCCGCACGAGCAGCGCGAGCCTTTCACTGATCCATTCGATCAGGCACACGGCCGCAAACAAAGCCAGTAGGATGGCGCCCACCCGGTCATATTCCTTCCAGGAGATCTTCTCATTGAGCAGCAGGCCGATGCCGCCAGCGCCCACATAACCGAGGATGGCGCTGTGGCGGACATTGGTTTCCAGCAGGTAGAGGGCGTTGGCCAGGTAGGAGGAGGCGATTTCCGGCAGCACCGCGCGAAAATAGGCCCTGCCGGGTGATGCACCCATGGCGCAGAGAGCCAAATAGGGGCGGGTGTCTGCCGTTTCAATATCCTCATAGCAGAGCCGGGTCATAATGGCAAAGGTATAGAGGGTAATGGCAACGGCGCCGGCAAAGCAGCCGATCCCGAAGAGAAAGGTGGCCGCCAGAGCCAGAATCAGGGTGGGGAAGGAGCGGAGCACCTGAATCAGAACCCGCATCCCCACCCGCAGCGGAGGCGGGTTTTTGAGGTTGGCCGAGCAGAAGGGGGCCGCCAGCAGGGCGAAAAAGGCGCCCAGCACCGTGCCCGCCACAGACATCTGCACCGTTGCCCAGAGCAAGGGGAAAATCCGGGGAAAATAGGCCCAGTCCGGCGGGATCATCCGCACAAACACGTCGCTCAGATGGCTGCGCCGCGCCCAGAACAGGGCAGGGGAGCAGCCGGTGAAGCGGACCGCCGCAAGGAACAGCACAAACAGCAGAAGCCAGGGAAGCAGGCGGAGCCCTGTTTTCGCGCGGGTCATACCTGCGCCTCCTCCGCCGCGGCATAGATCGTATCGATCACCTCGGCCGAGGCCTCGCCGACCGGTCCGTCATAGACCAGCCTTCCCCGGTTCAGCCCGATCAGGCGGTCGGAAAACTCCTTGGAGAGGGCGAGATTGTGGCTGTTCATCACAATGGTCAGCCCGTCTTTTTGCTGCAGGTCCCGCAGCAATGTAAGGATCTGCCGCCCTGTGACAGGGTCGAGCGAAGCCACCGGTTCGTCGGCCAGAAGAATCTCCGGCCGCCGCATCAGCGCCCGAGCGATGGCCACGCGTTGCTTTTGTCCGCCGGAGAGATTTTTCACCGGCTCCTCCAGCTTGTCCGCAAGGCCAACCCGCGCAAGCAGCGCGGCCGCCGTTTCTCTGCGCGCCCTGCCGAAAAGTCCCAGCACGGCGGGCAGAAAGGCCATGTCCGGCAGCGCGGCGTTGAGCACGTTTTGCAGCACGCTCACGTTCTCCACCAAGGCAAAATCCTGATAGATGGTGCCGACGCCCTTTTGAATCTCTGCTTTTTTCCGCCCCCTGGCCGACTCCAGGTGCTGGCCAGAAAGCAGCACCTCGCCGCCGTCGCAGGGCTCCGACCCGTTGAGGATCCGGATCAGGGTGGTTTTCCCCGCTCCGGAAGGGCCGATGACCGAGACGAACTCTCCCTCTCCCACGGAAAAACTCACGTCGGAGAGAGCCGCCACACGTTCATCAAATTGTTTGCTGACATGCAGAACCTGCAGCTTCATGTTGATCCTCCCGGCAATTTCTGTCCCTCGTTATGATATATGATGTTGGAAGGGTTATCCCTCCATGGAGCGGAGAAGCTCCTGAGCGGCGCGTTCGCCGTCGTAGTCGGAGTCGGAACCCCAATCGTAGCCGATCTGGCTGAACACGCCGAAAATCTCTTTTCCTTCTTCGGTCTGGGCCGCCTCAATAAAGGACTCTCCCAGCGCCTTGCGGAAGGCCTCGTCCTGCATGAGCTCCGAGGTCTTGCTGTAGGCGATCATATCGTTGTAGATGCCCTCAGTCACGCCGATCACGTCGGTCTGCTCGGCCATCGGGCCGGTGCCGCCGTACTCGCTCTCCCAGAGGGGAGCGTTCTTGATGCGGATGTGGCCGTACGACACCATCACGTCGACCTGTCCGCTGGCCAGGCGCGCCACCGAGGTGGTGTGGGAATCCGACTGCACCACATTCTCCAGATCGCTGATGGACTTTCCGTAGTTGTCCAGCAGCCACAGGCAGGGGTAGATATAGCCGGAGGCGGAGGTGGGATTGAGCACCGACCAAGTGGCGGCGTTCAGATCCTCCCAGGTGAGGGTCTCTCCGTTGTTGACCTTGGCCGCAAGGGCTCTGCCCTTTTCGGTGGGACCGGCCAGCACGATGCAGCGGTAGTAGGTGCTCATGTCCTTCGTGTTTTCTTCAATGGTCCCATCGTTCCAGTCGGCGGGGTCCTCGGAATCCTTGTTGATGGCATAGCGCAGCGCGGTGAGCAGCACGTCGCAGTCGTCGGAAAAGAGCACGTAGTTGCCGCCCGAGATAAAGCCGATATCGGCGCTGCCGGCGCTGAGCGCCTCGCCCACGGCCGTGTAGCTGGTGCCCACCGTCATGTCGATCTTCTGAACGTCATAGCCCTTTTCCAGCAGCTTTTCCTGCAGGAGGGCCTCCAGGGGCTCTGTGGCGGTGACGATGGTGTCGGCGTCCGCATAGGGGGAGAAGGCGATGCGCAGGGTCTCGATCTGCTGCGCCGCATCGCCGGTTTCAGAGTCCGATCCGGCCGACTCGGTTTTTCCGCAGCCTGCCAGCATCAGAATGCAGAGGAGAAGCGCAAGGAGAAGGGATACTTGTTTTTTCATCGTAGCATGCCTCCAGATTTTTATTTGCCCGAAGCGCAAGAAAGGCGCGCACCGCAGCGCGCACCTTACCAAGACGTTCGGGCAGCTGCTGACGATGCCCCGGCGCATGCCGAGGCAATGTGGGGCGGTCGATCCTTTCTGGGATCCTCTCAACCCGGAACACGGGCTCCCTCGCAATCTGGTTCCGTCATCTTTTTCGTTTGAGCGCGGCGCCAGGGAGCTCCCCCTCGCACCGCATTCCGAAAACCGAATTGAGTGTAGCACACTGTGTGGAAGTTTGCAAGTACAGGCGGAAAATTATGACAGATCCTTGAACGGTTCTCCCATACGATCTGCGCGGGCTTTGTTTGAAGCGCCTTCCGCAGGGCGGGCGTTCTTGAGATTTTCTCCTTCTTTATTATATAATGTTAAAAAAGCGGCCCTATGCGGCCTGAAAAGGAGAACCCCATGAACAAGCAATCCTTTTGCCCCAGCGGCAACGAGCGTCTGGACCGGCAGCTCCTCTTCACGGCGGAGATCGATAAGCTGACCGCCGTGGCGCGCAGGACCCTTTTGATCGACAGGAGCCGCAGGGAAAACGACGCCGAGCACTCCTGGCATATCGCGGTGATGGCGATGCTGTTTTCCGAATATGCCCCAGAGCCGGTGGATCTCGGACGGGTGGTGCAGATGTGCGTGATGCACGATCTCGTTGAAATCTATGCCGGCGACACCTTCGCATACGACGCGGCGGGAAATGCGGGAAAGGCCGAGCGGGAAAAATCGGCGGCCGACCGGCTCTTTTCCCAGCTTCCGGAGGATCAGGGCGCTCTGCTGCGCGCTCTCTGGGAGGAGTTCGACGCCATGGAGACCGCCGACGCCAAATATGCAGCCTGCATGGACCGTCTGCAGCCCTTCCTCCACAATCTGCTGACCGACGGTCACACCTGGGTGGAGGGCGGCACAAACCGCGCCGCGGTGGAAAAACGCATGGCCGTTCTCAAGGAATTCCTTCCTGAGGTCTACCGCTGGATGGAGGCCGGTATGGACCGCTCCATCGAGCAGGGCTGGCTGAAGCCCTGACGACTCTCCCTTCGCCGTCCTCTTCGCGCGGGGGCGGGCTATTACAGCGAAGCTCCTTTCCGCGTGGCAGGAAAAGCCCCTTTCCGCCCGATAAATCCACCATTTCACCTCCGGCAACTCCTCTTGAAATTAGGCACTTTGCAGAAAATCCGCAAGCGCCCTTCCAACCCCTTGACTGCAAGAAGTTTACCCGATATACTATTTTTAGAAAGAATGTGAATCAGGGTTTTTTGTGACTGACGGATGAAACAAGTGGAATGACCCACATGGGAGCAAGAAACTGGATGTTTGCCGACCGTCTGGGCAGTTCTGATTGTTTAATACAAGGCAGAACTGCCTTTTCCTTTTGTCGGGTTTGGCAGCGTCCCGCCTGTTTTTCTCTTCCCGCGCCTGCGGCCAACCGGCTACGGCGCGGCGCCCGTTTTTGCCGATGATGCGTCGGACCGTTTGTCTGTCCGCCGGAAAGGAGGAAGCTCGAAGATGCAAAAGGTTGCCGTGATCCTGGGGAGCGACAGCGATCTTGCCGTGGTGCAGAAGGCGCTCGACACCTTAAAGGAGCTGGAGATCCCCTTTGAATCCCATATCTATTCCGCTCACCGCACGCCTGACCAGGCGCGCGCTTTTGCGCAGCAGGCCGCTTCACGCGGATTCGGCGTGATCATTGCGGCCGCCGGCAAGGCCGCGCACCTCGCCGGCTCACTTGCCGCACAAACCATCTTGCCTGTGATCGGCGTTCCAATCAAATCCTCTGTGCTGGACGGCATGGATGCGCTCCTCTCCACGGTGCAAATGCCCGCGGGAATCCCCGTGGCCACTGTGGCGATCGATGGAGCCGTCAATGCCGCTTTGCTTTCTGCTCAGATTTTGGCCCTCTCGGACGAGGGACTGGCCCGCCGCCTGGCGGAGCGCCGCCGCGCCGAGACCGAGCGGGTTCTGGAAAAAGACCGCGCCCTGCAGGAGCGTCTCTCCTAAGCTGCTCTGCCGTTTGCGCGTCTTTTCTCTTTCTCCGCCTGCTTTTCCGCCCTTCGGCGGTCTGGCTTTTCTCTGCAATCCTTTGAAATCTATTACATTCAGGAGGATAAAGCGCATGAAACTCGTTTACACCGGAAAGACCAAAAATGTTTACGCACTGGACAACGGAAACTACCTGCTCAAATTCAAGGACGACGTCACCGGAACCGATGGCGTGTTCGACCCCGGCGCCAACACAGTCGGCCTGAGCATCGCCGGTGTGGGAGCGATCAACCTGCGCATGTCCGTTTTCTTTTTCGAAAAGCTGAAAGAGGCCGGCATCAAGACCCACTATGTGAGCGCGAACACGGAAGACGCCACCATGGAGGTGCTCCCTGCGCGCGTGTTCGGCAAGGGCCTTGAGGTCATCTGCCGTCACCGTGCCGTCGGCAGCTTCTTCCGCCGCTACGGAGACTATATCGAAGAGGGCGCGCCGCTGCCTGCCTATGTGGAAACCACCTTCAAGGACGATGACCGCGGCGATCCGCTGGTCACCCGCGACGGACTCGAGGCCCTCGGCATCATGACCGGCGCACAGTACGACACCATTCGGGAGATGACCCAGAAGATTACCGCCATCGTGGCCGACGAGTTGGCCAAGAAAGGGCTTGAGCTCTACGACATCAAGTTCGAGTTCGGCTACAGCGGCGACGAGGTCATTCTGATCGACGAAATCGCCTCTGGCAATATGCGCGTTTACAAGGATGGCGTTTACATCGAGCCCATGGCTCTTTCGGAGCTCTTCTTCGCTTAAGGCGGGAGCGTGGGACGCTTTTTCCCTTGAACACAGGCCGGTCTCTCCCTCGGCGCGCCGCTGCGCCCTCCTTTTTCCGGCCGGATTGCGGAGGCCTTGACCATGGGCGGATTTTTCGGCGCCATCTCGCGGCGCGACATCGTTCTCGACGTTTTTTTCGGAACCGACTACCACACCCATCTCGGGATTCGGCGGGGCGGTATGGCCTGCATCTCGCCCGAGATCGGGTTTCAGCGTTCAATCCACAATATTGAAAACACCCCGTTTCGCACCAAATTCGAGGGGATCCTCTCCGAGATGAAGGGCAACGCCTGCATCGGCTGCATCAGCGACACCGATCCGCAGCCGATGCTCATCCATTCGCATCTCGGCGTGTATGCCATCACCACCGTCGGCATCATCAACAATCTCGAGGTGCTGGCAAAGCGCCTTCTGGCGCAGGGCGCGCATTTCGACGCCATGACCGGAGGACGCATCAACACCACCGAGCTGGTGGCCGCCCTCATCGACTGTGAAGACTCCTTTGAAAACGGCATCCGCCATGCGCAGAGCGTGATCGAGGGAACCTGCTCCATCCTGATCCTCACCGAACGCGACGGGCTGATCGCCGCCCGCGACCGGCTGGGCCGCCTGCCCGTGCTGCTGGGAAGCGACAACGACGGCATCTGCGTTTCCTTCGAGTCCTTCGCCTATCAGAAGCTGGGCTACAGCGACCTGCGCGAGCTCGGCCCCGGCGAAGTCGTACGCGTCACGGCCGAAGGGGTAGAGCAGCTCTCGCCTCCGCTCGAGCAAATGCGTATCTGCTCTTTTCTGTGGAGCTACTACGGCTATCCCGGCTCCTGCTATGAAGGGAAAAGCGTGGAGGTCATGCGCAACATCAACGGCTCGCTGCTGGCCAAAGACGAGCGGCAGCGGGGCACCCTGCCGGATCTCGACTATGTGTGCGGCGTGCCGGATTCCGGCGTGGCGCACGCCATCGGCTTTGCCAACGAAAGCGGCATCCCCTACGCCCGCCCCTTTGTGAAATACACCCCCACCTGGCCGCGCAGCTTCATGCCGGGCTCTCCCTCTGTGCGCAACCGCGTGGCCAAGATGAAGCTGGTGCCGGTGCGCCAGCTGATCGAAGACCGCCGCCTGCTCTTTGTGGACGACAGCATCGTGCGCGGCACCCAGCTGCGTGAAACGGTCAATTTCCTCTATGAAAACGGCGCCAAGGAGCTGCACATGCGCTCGGCCTGCCCTCCCGTGATGTATGCCTGCAAATACTTAAACTTCACCCGAAACACCTCGGATCTGGAGCTCATCACGCGGCGCACCATCGAGGAGCTCGAGGGCAAGGAGGGACTCTCTCATCTCGACGAATATGCCGACGGCTCTTCCGAGCGCGGCCGCGCCATGTGCTCCAGCATCTGCGCAAAGCTGCGTTTCGCCACCCTGGAATTCCAGTCTCTCCCCCGTCTGGTCGAGGCCATCGGCCTGCCGGAGACCAGCCTTTGCACCTATTGCTGGAGCGGAAAGGACTAATCTCTCATGAACAATTCGAGGTCTGACAGTTACGCCGCCGCCGGCGTGGATATCACCGCCGGCTACCGTGCGGTGGAGCTCATGAAGCAGCACGTTGCCCGCACCGTCACCGACGGCGTCGCCTCAGACGTCGGGGGCTTCGGCGGCCTGTTCCGCCCTGATCTCTCCGGCGTCCAAAAGCCGGTACTGGTCAGCGGGACCGACGGGGTCGGCACCAAGCTCAAGCTCGCCTTTCTGACCGACCGGCACGATACAGTCGGCATCGACTGCGTGGCCATGTGTGTCAACGATATCGTCTGCTGCGGCGCCAAGCCCCTTTTCTTCCTCGACTATATCGCCTGCGGCAAAAACCGTCCCGAGCGCATCGCCGAGATCGTCAAGGGCGTTGCAGAGGGCTGCGTACAGGCCGGCGCCGCCCTGATCGGCGGTGAAACGGCCGAAATGCCCGGCTTTTACCCGGAAGAGGAATACGACCTTGCCGGCTTTGCCGTGGGCCTTGCCGACGAGACCCGTCTTCCCGACAAGGAGAGTATCCGCCCGGGCGATGTCCTGCTTGCGCTGCCCTCGAGTGGCCTGCACTCCAACGGTTTCTCGTTGGTGCGCAGGGTTCTCGACGTGGAACACTGCGACCTGACGGCTCCGCAGGAGCGGCTCTCCGGCCTCTCGCTGGGAGAGGCGCTGCTCACCCCTACCAAAATCTATGTCAAGCCGATCCTCGCCCTCTTTGAGGCGGTCGCCGTCAAGAGCGTGTGCCACATCACGGGCGGCGGCTTCTATGAAAATATCCCGCGGGGACTGCCAAAGACCGTTTCGGCCTTTATCGACCGGAAGGCCGTGATCACCCCGCCCGTCTTCGACCTGATCCAGGAGGCGGGAAACATCCCCGAGCGCGACATGTTCAACACCTTCAACATGGGGGTCGGCATGACGGTCGTCGTGTCGAAGGAGGAGGCCGACCATGCTCTTTCCGTCCTGAAGCAGCAGGGCGTTTGCGCCTACGTGCTCGGAGAGATCCGCGCGGGAGAGGGGAGCGTGGTGCTGTGAGCCGTGCCGCATCCTCTTCGGAAAAGACCCGGATCGCCGTTTTGGTCTCGGGCGGCGGCACCAATCTGCAGGCCCTGCTCGACGCGCAGGCCCGCGGCGAGCTGCCCCACGGCGAGATCACGGTGGTGATCGCAAGCAGAGACGACGCCTATGCCTTGGAGCGGGCGCGCCGCGCCGGCGTTGAGGCCGTTGTGGTGGCCCGCAAGGGCCGCAAGGCCGAAACCTTTGAGCGCCTTTTGAAGGAGGAGCTCCTCCGGCACAGGATCGACCTCGTCGTGCTGGCGGGCTTCCTTTGCATCCTGAGCGCAGAGTTTATTGCGGACTATGAGGACCGCATCCTCAACGTGCACCCCTCGCTGCTGCCGGCCTTCGGCGGAAAGGGCTTCTACGGCCTTGCGGTCCACGAAGCGGCGCTGGCCCGCGGCGTGAAGGTCACGGGGGCCACGGTGCACCTGGTCAACGAAATCCCCGACGGCGGCGAGATCCTGCTGCAGCGCGCCGTTGCGGTGGAAGAGGGGGACACCCCCGAGCTCCTGCAGCGCCGCGTGATGGAGCAGGCCGAATGGATCCTGCTGCCCCGTGCCGCCGAGCTGATGAGCGAAAAAATCATGAGAGAAAAGGAGAGGGCATCGCTATGAACGTCTATGAAACCCTTGCGCTTTCGGAGCTGCTGCGCTCCAACACCTATCCCGGCCGCGGCATCATCCTGGGGCTGACGCCCAACGGCGCCTGCTCGGTCGCCGCCTACTTCATCATGGGACGCAGCGTCAACAGCCGCAACCGCGTTTTCCTCGAGGAAAGCGACGGCATCCGCACCGAAGCCTTCGACCCCTCCAAGATGGCCGACCCCAGCCTTATCATTTACCATCCGGTGCGGGAGCTGGGCCGCAGCCTGATCGTCACCAACGGAGACCAGACCGACACCATCCGCGATTATCTCGAGCAGGGCCGCACCTTTGAAGAGGCGCTGCGCACCCGCTGCTTCGAGCCCGACGGCCCCAACTGGACCCCCAGGATCTCGGGCCTGCTCTCGTCCGACGGCAGCTATCGTCTGAACATCCTCAAGAGCGCCGACCCCGAGGGCTCGGCCTGTCTGCGGCAGACCTTTGAATATGCCCCCGTTGCCGGTGTGGGCCACTTCCTGCACACCTATGTATGCGACGGCGCCCCCATCCCTTCCTTTGTCGGAGAGCCCGAGCGGGTTACTCTGCTGGATGATCTCGACGCCTTCACCTCCCTCGTTTGGGACAACCTCAACCCCGACAACAAGATCTCGCTCTTCGTGCGCTTCACCGAACTTGCCACAGGGAAGACCGCCCAGCGCATCCTCAACAAAAATCAATAAGGGAGCAAACAGGTTATGAAAGAATTTGCCTTGAAATACGGCTGCAACCCCAACCAGAAGCCCGCCCGCATCTTCATGGAGGACGGGAGCGATCTCCCCATTGAGGTGCTGTGCGGCCGACCCGGCTTTATCAATTTCCTCGACGCCTTCAACAGCTGGCAGCTGGTCAGCGAGCTCAAGGCTGCCCTCGGCCTGCCCGCCGCCGCCTCCTTCAAGCATGTCAGCCCCACCTCGGCCGCCCTCGGCCTGCCCCTTTCAGACCGCCAGAAAAAGGCCTTCTTTGTCGACACTGTGAAGGGTCTCGACGATTCGCCCCTGGCCTGCGCCTACGCGCGTGCCCGCGGCACCGACCGCATGAGCTCTTTCGGCGACTGGGTGGCCCTTTCCGAGGTCTGCGATCTCACCACGGCAAAGCTCATCAAGCGTGAGGTCTCCGACGGCGTGATCGCCCCCGGATATACCGACGAGGCTTTGGCCCTGCTCAAAACCAAAAAGAACGGCGCCTACAACGTGGTGCGCATCGATCCCTCCTACCGTCCTGCCGAGCTCGAGCGCAAGCAGGTCTTCGGCATCACCTTCGAGCAGGGACACAACAACTTCGAAATCAACGAGTCGCTCTTCGCCAACATGCCCACCAAGGTCAAGACCCTCCCCGAGGAGGCAAAGCGCGACCTGATCGTTTCCCTCATCACGCTGAAATACACCCAGTCCAACTCGGTCTGCTTCGCCTATGACGGACAGGCCATCGGCGTCGGCGCGGGGCAGCAGTCCCGCATCCACTGCACCCGCCTCGCCGGAACCAAGGCCGACGCCTGGTTCCTGCGCCAGAGCGACAAGGTGCTCTCCCTTCCCTTCCTCGACACGCTGGGCCGCGCCGAGCGCGACAACGTGATCGACCGCTACATCAACAAGACCGAAGAGGACGTCTGCGCCGAAGGCGTGTGGCAGCAGTATTTCACCACCCGTCCCGCGCCGCTCACCGAAGAGGACAAGCGCGCCTGCCTCGACGCCGTCACCGGCGTGGCCCTCGGGAGCGACGCCTTCTTCCCCTTCTCGGACAATATCGAGCGCGCCCACCTCTCGGGCGTGTCCTACATCGCGGAGCCCGGCGGCTCGGTGCGCGACGACGCCGTGATCGAATGCTGCGACAAATACGGAATCGCCATGGCCTTCACCGGCATGCGGCTCTTCCACCATTGATGCTTTTCCTCTTGCAATCCTCTTTTCGGATCCCTGCGACAACGACGTAAAACGAGGTGCTTCATGAAGATACTGGTGATCGGCGGCGGCGGACGGGAGCACGCCATCGTCAAAAAGCTCAAGCAGAGCCCCCGCGCGAAAAAGCTCTATGCCCTTCCCGGCAACGGGGGGATCGCGGCCGATGCGCAGCTGGTTCCGATCGGTGCGAAGGAGATCGGCAAAATGGTCGATTTCGCAAAGGAAGAGGGCATCGACTTCGCAGTCGTCGCCCCCGACGATCCGCTGGCCCTCGGCGCGGTCGACGCCCTGCGGGCGGCCGGCATCCCCGCCTTCGGCCCCGACAAAAAGGCGGCCGAAATCGAGAGCAGCAAGGTCTTTGCCAAGCGTCTTATGAAACAGTACGGCATTCCCACCGCTGCCTTCGAGGTCTTCGACAAAGAGGAGGACGCGCTGCGGTATCTGGAAACCGCGCCCATCCCCACCGTGATCAAGGCCGACGGTCTTGCCCTGGGCAAGGGCGTGACCCTGGCCTATACCTTGGAAGAGGCAAAGGCCGCCGTGCACGCCCTGATGGGAGAACGCATCTTCGGCAAAAGCGGCGCGCGCATCCTGATCGAAGAGATGCTCGAAGGACCGGAGGTCTCGGTGCTCTCTTTCACCGACGGCAAGACGGTGGTGCCCATGGTCAGCGCCATGGATCACAAGCGGGCACAGGACGGCGATAAAGGCCCCAACACCGGCGGCATGGGAGCCATCGCCCCCAATCCCTACTACACAAAGGAGATCGCGGAGCTTTGTATGAAGACCATCTTTGCCCCCACCATTGCCGCCATGGCGGCCGAGGGAAGACCCTTCACCGGCTGCCTCTACTTCGGCCTGATGCTGACGGCACAGGGCCCCCGCGTGATCGAATACAACTGTCGTTTCGGCGACCCCGAAACCCAGGCCGTGCTGCCGCTGCTGGAAAGCGACCTCCTCGACATTATGGAGGCCACCGTGAAGGGCACCCTTGATCAGACCCCCGTGGTCTTCTCAGATAAGAGCGCCTGCTGCGTGGTGCTGGCCTCGGAAGGCTATCCCGCACGGTATGAGACCGGCTTTACTCTGACCCTGCCCAAGGCGCGCGACCATGTGGAGTGTTTCGTGGCCGGCGCAAAGCTGGAAAACGGGCAGCTTCTCACTGCAGGCGGCCGCGTGCTCGGCGTCACTGCCGTGGAAGATACGCTGCCGCAGGCCATTGCCGTTGCCTATCGGGCGGCTGACGACGCCGCTTTTACAAACAAGTATTGCCGCAGAGATATCGGAGCCCGTGCCCTTGCGGCTGTAACAGAGGGAGGAGAAGTCTAATGGTAACGCGAGTCTATGTGGAAAAACGTCCCGGTCTGGACGTTGAGGCGACCGGTCTGCTGGCCGATTTGCGCACCCTGCTGAACCTCGAGGGCCTGACCGGTCTTCGCCTGCTGAACCGCTACGATGTGGAGGGGCTGGACGATGCGCTCTTTGCCGCCTGCCGCAATGCGATTTTTTCTGAGCCTCAGGTCGATCTGACCTGGGACGAGCTGCCGCAGTCCGACGTGGCCTTCGCCATCGAATACCAGCCCGGCCAGTTCGACCAGCGGGCCGATTCGGCCGCCCAGTGCATTCAGCTTCTGGCCCAATGCGACCGTCCCGCCGTGCGCTGCGCAAAGGTCTATCTGCTGACCGGAAGCCTCACGGAGGAGGAAGTCTCCCGCATCAAGAGCTATCTTATCAACCCCGTTGAATCGCGCGAGGCCCAGCTCGAGCCCTATGAAACCCTGGCGGAGAACTATCCCACCCCCGAGAAGGTGGCGGTGCTCGCGGGCTTTCGCGAGATTTCCGACAAGGCCGCCTTCATCGCGGAATACGGACTTGCCATGGACGAGGCCGACCTTGCCGTGTGTATCGACTACTTTGAAAAAGAGGGCCGCGACCCCACTCTTACCGAACTGCGCATGATCGATACCTACTGGTCCGACCACTGCCGTCACACCACCTTCGGCACCGTGATCGACGAGGTGACCTTTGAAGACGAGCTGCTGCAGTCGGCCTTCAACGACTATCTCGCCGAGCGGGAGCGCCTGGGCGTGAAAAAGCCGGTCTGTCTCATGGACCTTGCCACCATCTCGGTGCGCAGCCTCAAGGCGCAGGGCCTGCTCGACAAGCTCGACCAGTCGGAGGAGGTCAACGCCTGCACCGTGAAGATCACGGTGGAGACCGAATCCGGCAGCGAGCCCTGGCTGCTGCTCTTCAAAAACGAAACCCACAACCATCCCACCGAGATCGAGCCCTTCGGCGGCGCAGCCACCTGCGTAGGCGGCGCCATCCGCGATCCTCTGAGCGGCCGCGCCTATGTCTATGCCGCCATGCGCCTGACCGGCGCGGCGGACCCCACCCGCCCCATCTCGGAGACCCTGCCCGGCAAGCTGCCGCAGCGCAAGATCGTGGCCGATGCCACGGCGGGCTACAGCTCCTACGGCAACCAGATCGGACTGACTACCGGCATTGTCGACGAGGTCTATCATCCCGGCTATGAGGCCAAGCGCATGGAGGTCGGCGCTGTGATCGGCGCGGCCCCCGCCGAAAACGTGCGGCGGGAAACCCCCATCCCCGGCGACGCCGTGATCCTGCTGGGCGGCAGAACGGGACGGGACGGCTGCGGCGGCGCAACCGGCTCCTCCAAGTCGCACACCACCGAGTCTCTGGCCACCTGCGGCGCCGAGGTGCAGAAGGGCAACGCTCCCGAAGAGCGCAAGCTCCAGCGTCTCTTCCGCAACCCGAAAGCCTCCCGCCTCATCAAACGCTGCAACGATTTCGGAGCGGGCGGCGTTTCGGTGGCCATCGGCGAGCTGGCCGACGGTTTGGATATCGATCTCTCCCTGGTTCCGAGAAAATACGCCGGTCTCGACGGAACCGAGCTCGCCATCAGCGAGTCCCAGGAGCGTATGGCCGTGGTGGTCGCAGAGAATGACGCGCCCCTCTTCCTGGAGCTGGCGGCCGCCGAGAACCTGGAAGCCACCGTGGTGGCCCACGTCAAGGAGGAAAAGCGGGTCACCATGACCTGGAACGGCGACGTGATCGTCGACCTGTCGCGCGAATTCCTCTCCTGCAACGGCGCGCCCAAGCACATCACGGCCGCCCCCGCCGCGCCCAAGCCCTTTGCCAAGCCGGTCCCGGCAAGCCTCACCGAGGGGCTGCGCGCCCTGGCCGATGATCTCAATGTCTGCTCCAAGCAGGGGATGGCCGAGCGCTTCGACTGCAACATCGGCGCCGGCACTGTGCTCATGCCCTACGGCGGGTGCTTCCAGCGCACCCCGATTCAGGCTATGGCCCACAAGATCTCCCGCGAGAAGGGCGAGGTAAAGACCGCTTCGCTCATGTCCTGGGGCTTCAACCCCCATATCTCCGACAAGAGTCCCTACCACGGGGCCTATCTGGCCGTGGTGGAGTCGGCTGCCAAGCTGGCCGCCACCGGTGCGGATCTGAACGACACCTATCTCTCCTTCCAGGAGTATTTCGAAAAGCTCGGCAGCGATCCCGTCCGCTGGGGCAAGCCGCTGGCCGCGCTGCTGGGCGCCTATCGCGCACAGAAAGCCCTCTCTCTCGCCTCCATCGGCGGCAAGGACTCCATGAGCGGCAGCTTTGAAGAGATCCATGTGCCGCCCACCCTGATCTCGTTTGCCGTTTCGGTGCAGCCGGTCAAGGAGGTCTCCTCCCCCGAATTCAAGGCGGCGGGACACAAGGTCGTGCTGCTGGCCCCCGAAACCGATGCCGAGGGCCTGCCGACCGGGGAGTCGCTCAAGAAAACCTTCGGTCTGGTAACAGATCTCCTGCATTCCGGCCGCGCACTTGCGGCCTGGACGCCCGGCTTCGGCGGCGTGGCCGAGGGCCTCATGAAGATGGGCTTCGGCAACGGCATCGGCGTGGCCCTGGAGAAGACAGTCACAAACGAAACCTTGTTCTCCTATGCCTACGGCTCCTTTATCCTGGAGCTGGCCGGCGACGAGGCCGTTGGCCTTTCGCTCGGCGTGACGACGGCTGACGGAGCCATCTCCCGCGGCAAAGAGCGCATCTCGCTCGACGAGCTGCTGTCCGTATCCGAGGCCAAACTGGCCCCCATCTTCCCGCGCCGCCCCAAGGAGGACAAGACCCCCGTGCCGACCTTCTCCTTTGAGGCCAAGGAGCGCCGCGCTCCCGCCGTGCTGACCCGCTCGCCGCACTTCCTCATCCCCGTATTCCCGGGCACCAACTGCGAATATGACACGGCCCGCGCCGTGGAAAAGGCGGGCGGAGAGAGCGAGATCTTTGTCATCCGCAACCTGACGGCTGCCGATATCACCGAGAGCATCGGCGCCTTTGCCGCCGCCATCCGGCGCAGCAACGCCATCATCATCCCGGGCGGCTTCTCTGGCGGCGACGAGCCCGACGGCTCCGGAAAATTCATCACCGCCTTCTTCCGCAATGCCCGCGTGAAGGATGCCGTGACCGAGCTGCTGGAGCAGCGCGACGGCCTGATGTGCGGCATCTGCAACGGCTTCCAGGCCCTGGTCAAGATGGGGCTCGTGCCCTTCGGCAAGATCATGGATATGGACGAAAGCTGTCCCACCCTCTTCCTCAACACCATCGGACGGCTGCAATCCCGGGTGGTGCGCACGCGGGTGGCCTCCAACATGTCTCCCTGGATGAGCGAGACCAAGGTGGGCGAGATCTACTACACCCCCATCGCCCACGGTGAAGGCCGCTTCCTCGCGGACGCCGCCACACTGGACCGCCTGGCCAAGAACGGACAGATCGCCCTGCAGTATGTCGATTACGACGGCAACCCCACCATGGATATCGCGCACAATCCCAACGGCAGCACGGCCGCCATCGAGAGCATCACCTCGCCCGACGGGCGCGTGCTGGGCAAGATGGCGCATGTGGAACGCACCGGCAACGGTCTTCTGACCAATGTCCCCGGCAACTACGATATGGGCCTGTTCCGCTCGGCCGTCCGCTACTTCGGAGGAAAATAAATGGCTGAAATTCTGGACGGAAAACAATTCGCCGCCTCGCTGCGCGAACCGCTCGCGCAGCGCGCGGCGGCGCTGACCGCCCGCGGATGCCGGCCCGGACTTGCCGTGATCCGCGTAGGCGACGACCCCGCAAGCGAAATCTATGTGAGAAACAAGGCCCGCATGTGTCAGCGGCTGGGGCTCTTCTCGATCGAGCTCCATCTGCCGGCCGAGACCTCCGAGGAGCGCCTGTTTGAGGAGATCGACCGCCTCAATCAGGACGAGCGAATCCACGGGATCCTGGTGCAGCTTCCGCTGCCGCCCCACCTCGACGAGTCGGCCGTGGCCGAGCGCATCGCTCCCCGCAAGGATGTGGACGGCTTCGGCAGCTGCAATCTCGGCATGCTGCTCAAGGGCCAATCCGGCATCCTGCCCTGCACCCCGAAGGGGATCCTTCGCCTGCTGCAGAGCGCCGGCGTTGCCCTCTCCGGAAAGCGAGCCGTGGTGGTGGGCCGCAGCCTCATCGTCGGCAAGCCGACGGCGCTGCTGCTGATGCGGGAAAACGCCACCGTCACCGTCTGCCACAGCCGCACCGAAAACCTGCGCGAGCACACCCTGCAGGCCGATCTTCTGGTTTCGGCTGTCGGCCGGCCCGAGCTGATCGACGGGAGCTATATCAAAGAGGGCGCCGTGGTGATCGACGTGGGCATCAACCGCACCGAGCGGGGACTGCTTGGCGACGTGCACTTCGAAAGCGCCGCGCAAAAGGCCTCTCTCATCACGCCGGTTCCGGGCGGCGTGGGCCCCATGACCATCATCATGCTGATGGAAAACACCATCGAAGCCGCTGAGCTGGCGGCCTTCAAATAACGATCCATTCAGGAGGGACTGCAAATGATTCGTGACATCATGGACTACATCAATCGATGCGACAGTGAGGTCGGCGCAACCATCGAAGCGGAGCTTGCCCGCCAGCAGAGAAATATCGAACTCATTGCCTCGGAAAACATCGTCAGCGAGGCGGTCATGGCCGCCATGGCAAGCTGCCTGACCAACAAATACGCCGAAGGTTATCCCGGTCACCGTTACTACGGCGGCTGCGAGGAGATCGACGTCACCGAGCGGATCGCTCGCGAACGTGCCTGCCGTCTGTTCGGTGCGGATCATGCCAACGTGCAGCCCCACAGCGGAGCGAGCGCCAACCTTGCCGTCTTCTTCGCACTGCTCAAGCCCGGCGACACCGTGCTCGGCATGAATCTCAACCACGGAGGCCATCTCTCGCACGGCAGCCCTGTGAACATCTCGGGCAGTTATTTCAACATCGTTTCCTACGGTCTGAACGGTGAAACCGAGCGTATCGACTACGACGAGGTGGAAGCTCTCGCCATGCAGCACCGTCCCAAGCTGATCGTCGCCGGCGCGTCGGCCTATCCCCGCGCCATCGACTTCAAGCGCTTCCGCGAGATCGCAGACGCCTGCGGCGCTTACCTGATGGTCGATATGGCCCATATCGCGGGCCTAGTCGCGGCCGGTCTGCACGAGAATCCCGTGCCCTATGCCGATGTGGTCACTTCCACCACCCACAAGACCCTGCGCGGCCCGCGCGGCGGCCTCATCCTGTGCAAAGAGTCTCTGGCCAAGCAGATCGACAAGGCCATCTTCCCCGGTACCCAGGGCGGCCCCCTGATGCACATCATCGCCGCCAAGGCCGTCTGCTTCGGCGAGGCCCTCAAGCCCGAGTTCAAGGTTTATCAGCAGCAGATCGTCGACAACGCCCGCGCGCTGGCCGACGCCCTGCTGGAAGAGGGCTTCCGCCTGGTGTCCGGCGGCACCGACAACCATCTCATGCTGGTCGACCTGCGTCCCTTCGGCGTGACCGGAAAGACCATGGAGAAGAAGCTCGACGAGGTCTACATCACCGCCAACAAGAACGCCATCCCCAACGACCCCGAAAAGCCCACCGTTACCAGCGGCATCCGCGTGGGCACGCCGGCCGTGACCACCCGCGGCTTCAAGGAGCCCGAGATGAAGGCGATCGCCTCCATGCTGGGCCGCGCCGCCCGTGATTTCGACCGCTATGCTCAGGAGATCCGCGACGAGGTCTCGGCGCTCTGTGCAAGATTCCCCATCTATAAGTAAGAGACTTCTCCGGGCGTTCCGCCTTTCGCGGCGACCGGCCGCCGAAAGCCGCCTTTTTCCCCATGCAAAGACAAAAAGCGCTCCGATGCGATACATCGGGGCGCTTTTGCGCCGTTTCACGGGGATGTTCTGCTGCTTTTAGAACAACAGCAGCAGATTGTAGTAGCCGATCATGAGAACACAGAAGAGCAGCGAGAGGGGAAGGGTCTTTCGAATGAGCTCCCCCATCGTGATTTTATAATAGTCCGAGGCCACCACCAGGCAGACGTGGGTGGGCGAGATCTGGCTTGCCGCATGGCACATGCACATGAGCAGCACCATCAGGGCGACGCCGCCGTCCATCGCCGCAAAGGCCAGCGGCGTGCCGAGCGCGATGATCCCGCTGGCCCCGCTGACGATTCCCCCGACAAAAAAGAGCAGCGCAAAAATCAGATAAGTCGGGATCGGCAGCACCGACATCGCGGCGGGCAGCTCTTCCAGAACCCCGGTCCAGGCGAGGAACTCCTTGAGGGTCAAAACCAGAAAGGTATTGAGAATCAGCTTGACTTCAAAGGCCGACCGGACCATGGAGACCAGCTCCCGTCCGGAAAAGCGGTATACCAGAGCCGAGGCCAAAATCACCGTGGCAACCGCCTGCACCACGCCGAATCCCAGGGCCAGAATCAAAAACAATATCGCAAACAGCGACCAGAGATGCTTTACGAGATTGAGGGCGTCGCGTGCCCGATTGTCGCTGCGGGGCGTTCCGGGATCCCGCGGCAGACGGCGCAGGTAGGGCCAGTAGCCGAGCATTGCCAAGGTCAGAATGGGCACCAACATGGCCGGCATGAATTTTCCCAGAGAAACCCCTGAGAGGGTGACCATCAACAGCACGCCGGAGTAGGTGGGCAGCGTGCTCTCCGGAATGTGCCGGAACCAACTGGTGACCAGCGCCTGCTCTTTGGGGTTCAGATAACCGTCGGTCGCCTCCTTGACAATGTCCGCGCAGAGGATCATCGCCGCAGCCGAGGGGAGCAGCCCGATAAAAAGCGGCGCAACCGTGGCGTTCACCCTGCGGTTGTGAAACAGCCCGTTCAGATCCTGCTGCGCAAGCTTGATCTGCTGTCTTGCCTCCAGCATCCGCTGCAGATAGGTGATGAGATAGAGCGAGATCAGCACCGAGAGTGAGCTCCAGTTGCGAAACACCCTGGCCGTCTGTCCCAAAATGGCTTCCAAGGGCATGCGGAAGAGCAGCGCCGTGACCAAAAGCCCGCCCAAAATCGCCTGATACAGCGGCCGATGCAGCGTCAGCAGCAAGACGATCACGGCAAAAACAAGTCCCAAATACAGCAGCGGCATGGCAAGCCCCCCCATAGAGCGTTTCCCTGCAGGCGATGGCTGCAGGGTTTTTCTCAGTATATCAGAAACACGGGAAAAAGCAAGGCGCTCTGCCGGGCCCAAAGCGGAATCTTGCAAAGCCGAAACCACAGAGAAACGCCTTTTCGCAGAGCCGGTCTTTTACGGGGCTCCCGCCTCTCTCCCGCCGCGCGGCGGGAGAAGGCAGCCTCGGCGCAGTCCGCGCAGGCAGGGCTTCCTCTGGAGGGAAAGCGTTTGCCCGGAGAGGGGGCGCGCCTCTCCGGCTGACAGGGCCGCCTGCGCAGCGCTCGGCAGATCCAAAGGCAAATCTGCGCGCCCCCTCTTTTTTCTGCCGATGGAATATGCTATAATATATGAAATTTCTCTCTACCCGCCGAAAGGAGAGTCTCATGAAATCTCGTTTGCAGAAGAATTCGTCCTGGCTTCGGTTTCTGGCGCCCGGGCTGCTGCTTCTTATCATTTCTGCCGCCGCGATGCGGTCTCCGTATTATGTCCGCGACCTCCTCTCCTCCCTCCTTCCGCTGTTCGTGATCCTCTTTTTTCTCCGGAAGGGCTTCGAAAAAAGCAAATCTCAGGCAGGGAATGCGCAGAATCAGCGGCCAAACAGGATCCCAAACCCCACTCCCCAGTCGCAGCCGGTCAGCCGCGACAACCGCCCCTTGAGTCCTGTGACGACCGAGTCTGTTCAGCCGCACTCTCACTCTGAAAAGAGTGCCTACGATCCCCGCACCGGCAGCTACAATTTTCGGGACATCCAGCGCTGCGTCTGCCCCAACTGCGGGTTTGTGACCGACACCTCCCACCGCTTCTGCTCCCGCTGTGATCTCGACCTCACCAAGCCCCACGTTCTCCCACGGAATCCTCTGAAAAGAAAGGATGACTTCACATGGTAGATCCGAAAAAAATCTTCACCGACCCCATCGATGTGGAACCCGGCTATGAGCCCTATCTGTATTCCATTCCCTATCCCTCCGGCGGCGTTCGGGTCAACGGTCTGCTCATGACCGCGGGCGGCCGCGAAAAAAGCCCCCTGGTGGTGGTGCTGCACGGCTTCCCCGGAACCGAGCGCAACCTCGATGTGGCGCAGGCCCTGCGCATGGCAGGCTGCAACGTCGCCTTCTTCCACTATCGCGGAGCTTGGGGCAGCCCGGGCGGCTTTTCCTTCACCCATGTGCTGGAGGATCCCCACAACGTGATCGAGTATTTCAAGCAGCCCGAGATCGCCGAACAGTATCGGATCGATGTGAACAACATCTTCGTGATCGGCCACAGCATGGGCGGCTTTGCCGCGCTGTTGACCGGAGCCGCCCGCGACGATCTGCGCGGCGTGGCCGGCATCGCCCCCTACGACTTTGCCAAGGCCTATCTGTATGCGCAGCGCGACCCTGCCAGCGCCAGCTCCTATCGCGATGTGATGGGTCAGCCCCTGCCGGAGCTCGACCTGGTGAGCCCCACCGTGCTGCTGGATGAGCTGGAGGCGAACGCCAAAGACTGGTGCTTCGACAACCAGGTGGACAAACTGGCCGGAAAGAACGTGCTGGTCTTCGGATTCGACCGCGACGCCTCCTCCACCATGGAGCTCCACATCCTCCCCTTCATCGAGAAGGCAAAGGCAAAGCTGGGCGATACACTGCGCTTTGAGAACTACAACACCGATCACTCCTACAATGACAAACGCGTGGCCGTTTCCCGCGCTCTGGCCGAATGGATCGCCTCCTGCGTGAAATAAGGAGCCGTTTTCTGACGAACTGCCGTGGGCAGACCTGCGCGCATAGGGAAAACAGGATGGGGGCGGACCCAAAGGACCGCCCCCATGTTTGTTTGGCTCGTCTGCCATTCCGTTCCCGCCTCGGAAAAGAAGGCCTCATCCCATCTTTTTCCATGTTCTCTGGCTTTCGGGACGGCTTCGCATCTCCCGCACCGACAATCTGTTCCGGCTCACCGCCCGGGACGATCCCTCCATGGGTGTGGGATCCTGCGTGGTTCCGTTTTGCTTGCCCCATCTCTCTGCGCCGGCCGCCTGCCCTGCACAAAACAAAAGAAGCGCCGAAAAACGCTTCTTTCATGGCGCGCCTGAAGGGACTCGAACCCCTGACCTACTGGTTCGTAGCCAGTCACTCTATCCAGCTGAGCTACAGGCGCATATCCGGTTGTTCAAATGCAAAACTTATGTTAGCACATTGAATGGAAAAAATCAAGCCCTTTTTCAATCTTTTCAAAAGAGAAGGAAACGGGACGCGCACATGTCGCTCTTTTCCATCAGGAGCCCTCTCTTTTGCCGTTCTTTTCCTGTTTTCGACCCGTTCTGATCGGCCTTCCCCGCGGGGCCTGGCGACGCGCCGCCCCTGTGAATCCTTTTCTGCAAGGAGCCCTGCCATGAACAATCTGCCCACCTTTTCCCATATCCTCCGACGGAGTCTCGTTTTCGCCGCTCTTTTTCCTGCACTCCTCTTCCTTGTGCGCTCCGCTTCCTCTGCCGAAGCTCTCTTCCTGCCGCGTGCAGGAAGGGGACAGCCCCTGCCTCTTGCTGCTGGCTTTGCTTTCACCCGGGAGCGGCCTTCTGCTTTTGCTGAGGCACCGGAGCCGCCAACCCCGGAACAGAACCCCCTCGAACAGCGCGCGCGGCTCTGGCTGGAGTCTCTCTCCACCCGCCGCAAGATCGGGCAGCTCCTGCTGGTCCGCTTTCCGGAGGAGGACGCCGAAGACCTTTCACAGGAGTTGGAGCCGGGCGGCTTCGTGCTCTTTGCCCGCGATTTCGCCTCCCGCTCTCCGGACGAGCTGGCCGATCTTCTGGAGCGCTGCCGCCGCCGGAGTTTGGTGCCGCCGTTGGCCTCTGTGGACGAGGAGGGCGGCACCGTGGTGCGGATCAGCGTGTTCCCGCCCTACCGCACCCAGCGTTTTCTCTCGCCGCGGGCGCTGCTCCGGCAGGGAGGGCTGGAGCTCGTGCGGCGGGACGCCGCCGAAAAGGCTGCCCTGCTGCACAGTCTCGGGATCCAGGTCAATCTGGGGCCGGTCTGCGATGTGGCCGACCAGGAATCCGCCTTTCTCTACAACCGCACGGCGGGAGACGACGCCGAAACCGTCAGCGCCTATGTCCGCGCGGTGGTGGAAACCTCCATGGAGGGCGGCGTGGGCTGCGTGCTCAAGCATTTCCCGGGTTATGGCAACAACGCCGACACCCATGTGGGCAGCGCCACCGACAACCGTCCTCTGCAGGACTTTGAGCAGTGCGACTTTCTGCCCTTCGCCGCCGGAATCGAGGCGGGGGCCGGCGCAGTGATGGTTTCGCACAACATCGTTTCCTGCATGGACCCCAGCGAGCCGGCCAGTCTCTCGAAGCCGGTGCACGACCTGCTGCGGGAATCCCTCCGATTCTCCGGCGTCTGCATCACAGACGATCTCGCCATGGCTGCCGTGGCAAAAGGTCGTGACCCCGGCGAAGTCGCCGTGCTGGCCCTGCTCGCCGGCAACGACCTGCTCTGTACCGACCGGCCCCAAGAGCTGGCCGTCGCCCTGGAGGAGGCGCTGGAAAGCGGCCGGATCCCCGAAGAGCGCCTGGACGAGGCCGTGCTGCGCGTGCTGCGCTGGAAGCTCGCCCTCGGGCTCCTCACCTGACGGCCGCATCCAAAGGCATATGTTTGAAAGCCCATAATAAAGAGGGCGCTTTGAGCTTCCTGCCCAAAGCGTCCTCTTTTCTTTTTCCATTGACTTTTACTGATCGGCTTTTCCCGCTCAATTGGCTTTTCGGCTGAAAACAGCCGCATTTTGCCATGCGTCACAGGCCGCGGCGGCTAAAGACCTCTTCCGGAGCGCTGCCGCACCGCGGTCAGTCGTCCAGCACATAGACCTTCACATTGCGGCGGCCAAAGGAATACACCTCGTCCCTCGTCTCAAAGAAGAGGTCGATCCGGTTGCCCTTGATGGCGCCGCCGGTATCCTCCGCCACGGCAAAGCCATAGCAGACATTCCCGTTCGGATAGGTGATATAGAGCCGGCTTCCCAGGGGGATCACCTTGGGATCCACCGCAACTCTGCCCACCTGCACCGGTTTTCCGGTGGCCGTCACATTTCCCCAGGGGCCGTTTTCCCCATAGGTGTAGGCCGTGGCGAGCATGTCGAGCACATAGGAATAGCGGGTGGTGGCAGACCGCGAGGTCGAGAGGGTTCCCCCCTCCAGCACCACGGCAACCGAGTCGACGGGCTTTCGAATGATCTCTTCCGAGACCACGGTGGTTCCCACCAGCTCGTCGCCCAGGTACTCCTTTTCCAAAACGACCCGTTTGAGGCCGTTCTTTCCCTTGGTGTAGCGCACGTTTGCCGTGCCGGAGCCAAGTCCCATCCGCTGCACCGAATAGGGGATCACCTCTTCGGTGACCACCCGCTCGCTGCGCCAACGGGTCAGAGAGAGCTCCGTGGTGCGCTCGATCTTCTGCTCAAAGGGGTAGTTTGCTACATCTTTTTCACCGACCTCCACCCCTGCCAGGAGAAAAAGCTCGCGCACATTGGTGCCGTATGTCCAAACCTCGGTGGTCTCCCCGTCGGCCGAGACCGAGACGGGGAACTTGCGGAACATCCGGATATCGACCACACGACCGCTGCCGCTGACCTCAAACAGGTCGTCTTCTTCCGGAATCAGCATGCTGTTCTGCGCCACCACCAGCGGATCGGTGGTGATGGTCGCCATGGTATCGTATGCGTCGTCAAGACGCAGGGTTACTGTGCGGGTCATCATGAACAGGTTCCCAAGCACCGCCAGCGCGATCCCGAGCAGCAGCACGGGCGCGGCACGGTGCACCAGGGAACTCCAATTTCGTCGGCTTAACAAAACCATACCTCCGTTAGTTTCAATGAAAAACTGCATCCGCCTTCCCAAGGCCGGCTCTGTTTCACAAAGCGCCCGATTCCGGAAGGCCTGCCCGCCTGTGCGGCGATCCGCAAAGGCAGGCGGGAGCTTTTTTTCATTGTACCCTCTTTCGGTGTGGAAAAAACAAAGAAACAGAGAGGGATTTCGGATTTTTTCTCGACCGATTCCGCAAGCCTTTGACAACGGTCTGCTGCGAAAAGGGGGCGATTCCAAATCCTTATTGTGAACTCAGTCGCATTTTCTGCGCTGATCGATCGGGAGCGCGGCACAGCTTTTGGTCTGTGCCTTCGCTGAAAAAACTGCAAGAGGGGCACGTTTTGCGCGCCCCTCTTTTTGGAATGAAAAACAAATGGATCTTAAAATGCCGAGCCTTTGAGGGGCATATTTCTTTGCGGCAGACGCCCTTGTTATCTCTTGGAGAACTGAGGCGCACGGCGCGCGGCCTTGAGGCCGTACTTCTTTCTTTCCTTCATACGGGGGTCGCGGGTCAAAAAGCCTGCGGCCTTGAGCACGGGGCGGTATTCGGGGCTGACCTGGAGCAGCGCGCGGGAGAGTCCGTGGCGAATGGCGCCGGCCTGACCGGCGACCCCGCCTCCGCCGACCCGAACGATGAGGTCGAACTTGCCGGTGGTCTCGGTGGCCTCCAGCGGCTGGCGGACAATCAGCTTCAGCGTGTCGAGGCCGAAATAATCGTCGATATCACGACCGTTGATGGTGATCACGCCGGTGCCGGGGAGAATGCGAACGCGGGCAACGGAGCTCTTGCGGCGGCCGGTGCCGTAGAAATAAGGCTTGGTATCGTACATCTTACTTCACTCCTCCTTCGTATGCTTCGGGCTTCTGCGCGGCATGGGGATGCTCGGCGCCGGCATAAACCTTCAGACGCTTGAGGCTGTTTCGGCCGATTCCGTTCTTGGGCAGCATTCCCTTCACGGCCAGCATCACCGCCATCTCGGGGCGCTTGCTCATCAGATTCTTATACTGCACTTCCTTGAGCCCGCCGGCATAACCGGAATGGGTACGATAGTATTTCTGGGTCAGCTTCTTGCCGGTGAGCACCACCTTGTCGGCGTTGACGACGATGACAAAATCACCGCAGTCTGCGTGAGGGGTGTAATCCACCTTGTGCTTGCCATTGAGCAAAACGGCAACGTCTGCCGCAAGGCGGCCGAGGGGCTTGCCCTCCGCGTCGACAACATACCACTTGTGCTCAACCGTTGCGGCGTTGGCCATAAATGTGGACATGGGTTCTGGTTCCTCCTTCACAATGGTCACGAAAGGCAAATCCACGGCCAAACCCCCGTTCGACCCTATGTTCGCCAAACTTGCTCTCCGCGCCCCTGCAGGGCCGTGAAGAGCGCCCTCCGAACCATCCGCCTCCCTTGGAGTGCGGATCGCCGCCGGAGCCTTGGCTATGGACTTGACAGATTTCGTGCCGTGCCGTGCGGGCGGCCGCGCCCTGCTTCGGACGCACCTTCCCCCTCCGGCGGGTCTTATTATACCGAAAAGGAGAGAGGCTGTCAAGCGCAATTTTGCCGATTTTTTAAACTACATCACGAAAGCTCTGTTTTTCTTCGTTTTTCTCTCTTGTTTCCTCTCTCGCAAAGGATGGACAAAATCGGTCAAATCGGTCGAATTTGGCAGTTTATCACGGGTTTTCTCGCTTTTTCGCCGCAAAAGAGTCAAATCGAACTCCTCCGCCACAGAAAAGCCCTGCCGCCGACAGAGGACTCGGCTTTTTTGCCGCTGCATGGCGTTTCCCCTGTTTTTGTGCTATACTGAAATGGTCGGGCCGCATGCGCCTTCCGCAGTCTGCGGCACTCTCGAAAAGAAAGGCGGTGGCTCTCCTGCGCCAGCTTCAAAGCCTGATGCGCCGCGCCATTGCGGACTATGATATGATCTCCCCCGGCGACAGCATTGCCGTGGGCCTGTCCGGGGGGAAGGACTCGCTCACCCTTTTGGCGGGACTGGCCGCGCTGCGCCGTTACTATCCCCATCCCTTCACCCTGTGTGCCCTGACCCTCGACCTCGGCTTCGATCCTGCGGCCGACTTTTCGGGCCTTGCCGCCTTCTGTGAGGCGCTTTCGGTGCCCTTCACCCTCAAGCCCACCGAAATCGGCAAGATCGTCTTCGACGTTCGGGAGGAGAAAAACCCCTGCTCGCTCTGCGCCAAAATGCGGCGGGGCGCCCTCAACGATCTGGCCAAGGAGCTCGGCTGCAACAAGCTGGCGCTGGGCCATCACTTCGACGACGCGGTGGAGACCCTCTTTCTCAACCTGTTTTACGAGGGACGGCTGGGTTGCTTCTCCCCCGTGACCTATCTTTCAAGGGCCGATCTCACGGTGATCCGCCCGATGATCTATGTGGAAGAGCGCCAGATCCGCGCCCTGGTGCGGCGGGAGAACTATCCGGTCTACCACAATCCCTGCTGCGCCGACGGCGCGACCAAGCGGCAGGAGGTGAAGGAGCTGCTGCTGCGTCTGGAGCGCGGCAACCCCGGGCTGCGGGAGCGCGCGATGGGGGCGCTGCAGCGCGCCGGACTCGACGGGTGGCGCGAGCCCCTGGTCGGGCGCAAGGTCTAATTCCTCCTTCCTCTCCTTTCCTCCCGCAAACGCGACTTTTTGTATCTTTTTTCAATGAAAAACCCCTGCGCTCAGGCGCGGAAAGGATGAAACGCTATGAAGCAGCTCTATGTGGATTTCGCAGTGGAGCAGGCCCTCGCTCTGCTTGCCATCGACAGCCCCACCGGCTTCACCTCCCGTGCGGCGGCATGGGTAAAGGAGGCCTTTTCCGCCCTCGGCTTTGCGGCCTCTTCTACCGGAAAGGGCGGCGTTTTGATCCGCCTCGGCGGCGAAGGATCGGAAAACGGCCTGCTGCTTCAGGCCCATACCGACACGCTCGGCGCCATCGTGGCCGAGATCAAGGAGAAGGGGCGACTGCGTCTCTCTCCGCTGGGCGGGATGCGGGCCGAAAACGGCGAAGCCGAAAATGTGCGGGTCTATACCAGAGAGGGCCGCGTGATCGAGGGCACCTTCCAGCTCTGCAACGCCTCGGTACACGTCAACAGCGCCTACGGAGATGAAAAGCGCAGCTTCGAAACCGGCGAGGTGGTGCTGGACGAAGCGGTCTCAACTCCCGAGGAGGTGCGCTCGCTCGGTGTGGAGGTGGGCGATATCGTCTGCTTCGACCCCCGCTCCCGTCTGACCGCCTCCGGCTACCTCAAAAGCCGCTTTCTCGACGACAAGCTCTCGGTGGGCATCCTCCTCGGCCTTGCAAAGTTCCTCAAGGATACGGGGGCTGTCCCTCCGCGTCCGCTCTATGCCCACATCACGGTCTATGAAGAGGTGGGACACGGCGCCGCCGCCACCCTGCCGGAGGGCGTGACCGAGGTTCTCAGCGTCGACATGGGCTGCGTGGGAGAGGGTCTCTCCTGCACCGAGCGGCAGGTCTCGATCTGCGCCAAGGATTCGGGCGGTCCCTACAGCTATGAGACGGTCGGTGCGCTGATCGCGGCGGCGAGGCGCGCCGGAGCCGACTATGCCGTCGACGTCTACCCCCACTACGGGTCGGACGCCGAGGCCACCCTCAAGGCGGGCGCCGACGTGCGCCACGGCCTGATCGGGCCGGGGGTGTATGCCAGCCACGGCTATGAACGCAGTCACCTCGAGGGGGTGCGAAACACCCTGAAGCTGCTTGCGGCCTATTTGGACCTTGCAAAGGCGGAGGAGTCCGAAGTCTGATCCGGGGTGTATCTCGTTTCGCTTTTTTTCTTCGGTTTCCCCGTCGCTTTTGATTCCGGCGCTGATCTCGCCGCCTTCCGGCTTGCCAACCATGCCCCCATATGATATGATACATTCAACATGTGGTCAGAAAACCGGCGGGCCGACTGCCTTCCGATCTCAGTCGGAGCGGCTCACGGACGCGCCTGAAAAGGAGAATAAAAAGAATGTCTGACAAGAAAAAGAAATTCCAGCTTCGCTGGCTCGGAGGAGCCGTTGTCGTGGCGCTCTTTATGCTGTATACTTATAAAAATGGGCGCTCCTACGACGATTTCGGCAATGTGGGTCCCATAGACGCCACCAGCATGTTGCTGATGTTTGTGGCCTCCAGCGTGATCGTGTTCGGCACGCTCTTCATCGTCACCGCCCTGCAGACGGTGATGCGGGAGATGCGGTCTGAGGAGGCGCTGGAAGCCGCGCAGATGGCGGAAGAGGCCGCCCGTCAGGCCGAGGAGGCTTCTCAGCTGGCTGAAGAGGCCGTCGACCAGGTCGAGGAGGCGGCAGTCGAGCTCAAGGAAGCTGCCCAAGAGGTCATCGGCCAGGTTGAGGAGGCAGTTCATCGCATCGAAGAGGCCGCCAAGGAGGCCGTCGATCAGGCCGAAGAGGCGGCGGGCAGACTCGAGGAGTTCTGATTCCCGCCGGCAGAGGCCGCTTGTCCTGTTGGCGTCCGGCCCTCATCCGGTTTCCTTCTCTCTTCTGTGGTTTGGCGGCGGGGCCGATGCAGGGACGTATTTTTGCCTTTTTTTGACGGAATTGTGGCAAAATTCGTGCAAAACGACGAAACCTTTTCTGAATTCCGATCGAAATTTGGGGCCGTTCCCCCTTGACACTTCTTACCGCAGCGGGTATGATAACAATAATTCGTACGGTTTTTGCCGCCCAGGGTATGACCAAACTGCGGCGCGGCCCGTTTCGAAAACACAAAAGTGGAAAGGAGCCTGAAGAAGATGAGCACCATCGCTACTTCCAACAATTTCTGTGCCCGTTTCTCTCAGGCAAACGCAGCCTGCGCCGCGTCCTTTGCCTCTTCTTTTGATGCAAATCCCATCTGCCTGTTCGGAGATACCGTTTGCGCGGTATCTCTTTTTGTTGTAGCCGTACTACTGCTGGGTCTGGGCGTTGTCGCTGTACGCGGCATTGCCGCTGCCATCCTTGCGGTAATTTTCATCGTACGAATTATTTGCCTGCCTGTGATTGATCGAGCCAAACAGCGAACCTGTGCAAGGTGGATGTCTTTCTGAGGATGAGGAAAGCACTTCCGCGGC